>JBOFSK010000210.1:0-1042 GCA_051651505.1 Aeromonas sp. | reverse complement strand
ATAAACGCATCATTTCAGTATGCTATTTGGTCAGTAAAGGTCTATTTTTTATTCCGAAGGTGTATATCAGCGCATTAAAACATTTCGTGCTGCTGCACCAGAACCGAGCCTGGTTGCACGGATTGACAGGTTTTTTACCGACTGGATAAGCTGCGATAACGCAGGAAAAGTGAGGGCATCTGGCAAGGTGTGGGTGCTCAGTTAAGTCAAACCACAGGGAAGCGTGACATGAAGCAGATACACAAGGCGGGTATGGTGATGGTGCTATCGCTAGTGGCGGCCAACGCCTTTGCCGAAAGCACTTTGGATGCAGTCAAGAAGAAGGGATTTGTGCGATGCGGGGTCAGTGATGGCCTGCCTGGTTTCTCCAACCCGGATGCCAAAGGCGCCTGGGCCGGGCTTGATGTGGATGTCTGCCGCGCCGTTGCTGCCGCTACCCTGGGGGATGCCGCCAAGGTCAAATATGTCTCTCTTACTGCCAAAGAGCGCTTTACCGCATTGCAATCGGGGGAAGTGGATCTGCTGTCCCGTAATACCACCTGGACCATGACCCGAGATGGATCGCTGGGTCTGAGCTTCCCTGGCGTGAACTACTACGATGGCCAGGGCTTCATGGTCAACAAGTCACTGGGGGTCAAGAGCGCCAAGGATCTCGATGGTGCTGCGATTTGTATTCAGTCTGGCACCACGACCGAGCTCAACTTGGCAGACTATTTTCGTGCCAATGGTGGGATGAAATATACCCCAGTGGTATTTGACACCTCGGATCAAACGGTCAAGGGATTTGAGGCGGGTCGCTGCGACGTACTGACCTCGGATCAGTCCCAGCTTTATGCCCTCAAGATCAAACTGACTAAGCCTGATGATGCGGTTGTTCTGCCGGAGGTCATCTCCAAGGAGCCATTGGGCCCGGCTGTGCGTCAAGGGGATGATCAGTGGTTCAAGGTGGTGCGCTGGAGTCTCTACGCCATGCTCAATGCCGAGGAGGCCGGGGTGACCAGTGCCAATGCAGACGAGATGCTTAAATCCACCAATCCGGATA
>JBOFSK010000209.1:0-2441 GCA_051651505.1 Aeromonas sp. | reverse complement strand
ACCACCTGATCCCATGCCGAACTCAGAAGTGAAACGCGGTAGCGCCGATGGTAGTGTGGCATTCGCCATGCGAGAGTAGGACACTGCCAGGCACCCAATTTAAGAACCCCGCTCAATGAGCGGGGTTTTTTATTGGCTGCAATCCAGCAAATTCCCTGTAAATTGACCTGCTTATCCCCTCCCTGGCTTATTACTGCTTACCCATTTAACCTATTGCCTGGCATTGCTCGTACGATTTCACCCCACCTTTATGAAGTGTTGCCGTGCTGTATAGCGGCGTTAGCATGGATAATTACCTGTATGCACAGCTGTTTTTCATGATCGCTTGCCTGTGGTTCAGGCAAGGGCATATACGCGCGTGCTAGCAGGGGGTTATTCTGTTTCTGGCTTCTGATGGCTTATAATTTTTCCGGTCTATTCTGACGTTATTCCAGCAGGCGTTTTGTGCCATAGATACGGGGCGGCTATGATCTCTGCAGTTATTGTTATGAGCTGAGTTAATCCGAATATGGGTCTGTTGTTGGCGAGAGAGCAGGTTGGGAGATAGATTTGAGGCGGATGATTTTACCAAGATAGAGGTGGGATAGCGAAAAGCGGATGCACAAAAAAGCCCACGCAACATGGTTGCATGGGCTCGATATGAATGGCGGAGGAGGTGGGATTTGAACCCACGGATGGTCACCCATCGCCGGTTTTCAAGACCGGTGCATTCAGCCGCTCTGCCACCCCTCCGCAGCAGTGCGGCGAATAATACCATGCTGCTCTTGCTTGTAAATCCCCTGCTGGTTCGACTGCTGGTTAATTGTGCTAAATAACAAAAAAAGTGGCAAGAATGCGATATCAAACGCTTTTTTGGCTGGATAACTTGACTTGAAAACAGACTCAACCACTATAGTGGCCTTTATCATTTTCTCTGTAAGATAACGTTATGACTATTAAACATGTCCTTTTTTACGCGCTGGCTGGGGTAGCCCTGCTGGCAGCGCCAGTAGGTGCGAGCGAGTTGACTAAAAGCGATGTTGAACAAATCGTTCGTGATTATCTGGTCAAGAATCCGGAGATCCTGGTTGAGGTGTCTAATGCCCTGCGCGCCAAGCAGGAGAGTCAGCAGGCCGACAATGACAAAGAGTTGCTCAATATCCATGCCAAGCAGCTCTATGCCAATAATGATCCCGAAATTGGAAATCCAAAGGCTTCGCTGACCATAGTGGAGTTTTTCGATTACAACTGTGGTTATTGCAAGCGTGGTCACGCCATGATGCAGCAGTTGATGGCTGATGATAAAGATATTCGTTACATCTATAAGCAGTTTCCGATTTTGGGTGAGACATCCCAATTTGCCGCCCGTGCTGCGTTGGCAGTCCAATTGAGCCAACCGGACAAGTACCAAGCGTTCCACCACAAACTGAATACCCATCCAGGTCGGCTATCCAGTGAAGGTGAGGTCAAGCAGTTGGCGCAGGCCGCCGGTGTTGACTGGAGCAAGGTAGAAGCGAAGATTAAGGATGCCAGCATTGATCAGAATCTTGCGACTAATAGATTACTGGCAGAAGGGCTCGGCATTTCCGGGACGCCGGCTTTTATCATCGGCGATCAGGTTATGCGGGGCGCTCCGCGTGATCTCGCGAGCCTGAAGGCACTGATTAAGGATGTTCGTGCAGGTAAGAGCATTCAATAAGCTGTTGCCATAGCAAGGTGATAGTGCGTTGTTGCTGAAATACAAAAAGAGGGCCGGTATTGCTACCGGCCCTCTTTTTCATTATCACCTTTGCTATGGGATCGCCGTGAATGGATCAACGTGGCGTCTGGCCGGCCAAGTCGCTCTATGCCAGCCTGGAGTAATCCCCTCGCTCTAGCAGGTTGTATGCTCTGCGTAATTCCAGCCAAGACTTTTCCTCCTCCCTGCTTTAAAATTGCCGCCCGGTGCAGGAGAGACCCACATGTTAGTTGAAATTTTGCGTATTATTTTTATGGCAGGCGGCCTGGTATTTGTCGTTATGCTGCTACAGGCGTGTTGGCAGAAAAAGCGCAATGGCACCCTCGAAGCCACGCCATTTTGGCCGGTGGCGTTGATCGGTGGTGTAGCTAATTTTCTCGATACCTTGGGGGTGGGCAGCTTTGCGGTAAAGACCGCCTGTTACAAGCAGTTCAAGCTGATCGATGATCGGGTGCTGCCGGGTACCCTTAATGGCCAGTGCGTGCTGCCGACCGTGACTCAGTCGCTGATCTTTGTCGGCGCCGTGGCGGTAGATCCGCTGACCCTGATCACCATGATGATTGCCGCCGCAGCTGGCGCGGCTTGGGGGGCTCGCCACGTAGCCTCGTTTGATCGGCAGACCATCCGGTTAGTGATGGCAATATCACTGCTGGTCGTCGCTGGGTTGATCTTTGCCGGTCTGTTGGGGCTGTTTCCCGTTGGCGGCGATGCGATGGGGCTCACT
>JBOFSK010000208.1:0-3836 GCA_051651505.1 Aeromonas sp. | reverse complement strand
AGCGGACGTTGTTGTGGATGGTATGGTGACGGGTGATCCCTCTTGCCAGTTGGTGCAATTGTTGCCGCTTTGAAAAGACGAATCCCAATACTGTGTTAAGATACAGGCCGCCTTATTTTTCTCTGAAACTATCCCCATGCTGCTTCAAGTTCACAATCTGAGCTGCGTGCGCGAAGACCGCACCTTGTTTGAGCAGCTCTCCTTTTCGGTTTCACCCGGTGATCTGGTGCAAATTGAAGGCCCCAACGGGGTTGGCAAGACCAGCCTGTTGCGGTTGTTGACCGGGTTGTCACAGCCGTTTGCCGGTGAGGTGTGCTGGAATGGGGAGAACATTCGTCACTGTCGTGATGAGTTTCATGCCGATCTGCTCTATCTGGGCCATCAACCTGGTGTCAAAGCAGCCCTGACTCCCCTTGAAAACCTGACCTTCTACCAGCAGTTACATCATCCTGCGGATGCGGATGCCGACCTGTGGCAGATCTTGGCACGGGTTGGGCTCGCCGGTTTTGAAGAGCACCCGACCGGACAGCTTTCCGCTGGCCAGCAACGTCGGGTGGCCTTGGCCAGGCTCTGGTTGTCACAAAAGCCGGCCCTTTGGATCCTCGATGAACCCTTTACCGCCATCGACAAGCAGGGGGTCAAGGTGCTGGAACAGCTGTTTTTGGCCCATGCCGATCGGGGTGGCATGGTGATCCTCACCACCCATCAGGATCTGACCCTGATGCAGGGACGGCTCACTACGCTCTCACTCACGGGCAGAGCCCGCACTGTGGTGCAGGAGTAATTTCATGTTGCGTGCGGTCATGCTCCTTATTCATCGTGAACTGCTGATGGCTTTGCGTCAGCGGGCCGATATTCTCAATCCGCTGTGGTTTTTCCTTATCGTGATTACCCTGTTTCCGCTTGGGATTGGCCCCGAGCCCAAGCTGCTGGCTCGCATTGCGCCCGGGATTATCTGGGTGGCGGCGCTGTTGGCGGCCATGTTGTCGCTGGAGCGGCTGTTTCGCGATGACTTCAGTGACGGCGCGCTGGAGCAGATGATGCTGATGCCCCAGCCACTTGGGTTGCTGGCGCTGGCCAAAGTGGTCGCTCACTGGCTGCTGACCGGTTTGCCGTTGCTGCTGATCTCGCCCTTGCTGGCGATCTTGCTGGCGCTGGATATGAATACCTATCTGGCGGTGGTCGCCACACTGGCACTGGGCACCCCGGTGCTGAGTTTGCTGGGGGCGGTGGGCGTTGCCCTGACGGTTGGCTTGCGCAAGGGGGGGGTGCTGCTCAGTTTGTTGATCCTGCCGCTCTATATTCCGGTATTGATTTTTGCCACCTCTGCCATCGATGCAGCGGGAATGCACTTGCCCTATGGCGGACAACTTGCCATCTTGGCGGCCATGTTAGTCGGGGCCCTGACGTTGACGCCGCTGGCGATCTCCGCCGCGTTGCGGGTCAGTGTCAATTGATGGTTAGATGGCCATGTATGATATGGCCCCATACGGGGCATTTTGCTAAAAAATAAAGTTGCGATGGATCAAGGAGTGCGCTGCTTATTGCTTTCGGGGTATTTGATAGCGCCCTGTGGTCGGTATGGTAGGCCTCGCTAAACGATGAATAACAAGAAGGTTTTGTGAGCTATGTGGAAATGGTTGCACCCTTATGCCAAACCGGAGCGGGCTTATCAGCTGGCCGGAACCCTGTTGCCCTGGTTTGCGGTGATGAGTCTGCTCTCGTTTGTGATAGGGACCGTCTGGGGGCTGGCGTTTGCGCCGGCGGATTATCAGCAGGGGGATTCCTTTAGGATCATCTATATCCACGTGCCTTCCGCCATCCTCTCGATGGGGGCTTACTCCACCATGGCGGTGGCGGCCTTTATCGGCCTGGTGTGGCAACTGCGGATGGCGGACATGACGGTGGCGGCCATTGCGCCGGTCGGCGCTGTCTTCACCTTTATTGCTCTCTTCACCGGTGCTGCTTGGGGCAAGCCGATGTGGGGTACCTGGTGGGTGTGGGATGCACGGTTGACCTCCGAGCTTATTCTGTTGTTCCTCTATCTGGGGGTCATCGCCCTCTATAACGCCTTTAGCGACAAGGTCGTTGCGGGCCGTGCCGCCGGTATTCTGGCGCTGGTGGGGGTGATCAATCTGCCGATCATTCACTACTCGGTGGAGTGGTGGAACACCCTGCATCAGGGGGCCAGCATCACCAAGTTTGATAAACCCTCCATTTCCCCCGAGATGCTGTGGCCGCTGCTGATCATGATCCTGGCATTTGCCGCGTTTCTCGGTGCCCTGACCCTGATGCGGTTTCGCAATGAGCTGCTGATGCGGGAGTGGCACCGCCCCTGGGTTAAACAGCTTGCCGAGCAGGAGAAGTAAGCATGCACTTTGCCTCTTTCAGTGACTTTATGGCGATGGGCGGTTACGCCTTTTATGTCTGGTTATCGTTTGGTGTGACCTTCGCGTGCCTGATCAGCATCATCATTTCGACTCGTATCAAGACCCGCAGCCTGCTGGGGGAGTTGCGTAGCAAACAGGCCAGTGAGGCTCGTCGCAGGGCGGCCCGGCAGATGGAGAACACCCTATGAACCCGAGACGCAAAAAACGCCTCACCATCATCCTGGCGATCAGCACAGGTTGCGCCTTGGTGATTGGATTGATCCTCTATGCCCTCAGCCAGAATATCGATCTCTTCTATACCCCGAGCGAGCTGGTGCAAGGCAAGGGACCGGACAAGATTAAGCCGGCAGAGGGGCAGCGGCTGCGCATTGGTGGACTGGTGGTGCCGGGCTCGGTACTGCGGGATCCCCAGAGCCTCAAGGTGGCGTTCAAGCTGGTGGATAACGGTGGTCATCTGGTGACTGTTGAGTTCGACGGCATCCTGCCGGATCTGTTCCGTGAAGGGCAGGGCATTGTTGCGCAAGGTACCCTCAAGGATGCCACGACCGTTGAGGCGTTCGAAGTGCTGGCCAAGCACGATGAGAATTACATGCCGCCGGAAGTGGCCGAGGCCACCAATGGCATGCATTTCAAGCCCGAATATACCGAGGCGCAGCTAAAGGGCGCCACGCAATGATCTCACCGCAACTGATCGCAGCGGCCCCGTTTGCCGTCAGTGATGTGGCTGCTGTCACCGTTCAATTGAAAGGAACCCCGTCATGATCCCGGAATTAGGTCAGTTTGCGCTGATCCTCTCCTTCGCTACCGCCCTGTTGCTGGGGAGCTATCCGCTGCTTGGCGCCAGCTGGGGGCGCCTTGGTATGATGTCGGCGGCTCGCCCGCTCGCTTATGCCCAATTCTTGCTGCAGTTACTGTCGTTTCTCTGCCTGACCTGGGCCTTTATCGATAATGACTTCACCGTGCAGTATGTGGCCACTAACTCCAACAGTCTGTTGCCGCTGATGTATCGTATCTCGGCGGTGTGGGGCGCGCATGAAGGGTCCTTGCTGCTGTGGGTGCTGACGTTGGGGGGCTGGACTGCGGCGGTGGCCATGTTCAGTCGCCAATTACCGCTGGATGCGGTGGCGCGGGTGCTGGGTGTATTGGGGCTGATCTCGGTGGGTTTCACCGCCTTTGTGCTGTTTACCTCTGACCCCTTTACCCGCACCTTGCCCTATTTCCCGGTAGATGGCCGCGACCTCAACCCGCTGCTGCAGGATCCGGGTCTTATCTTCCATCCGCCGATGCTCTACATGGGCTATGTGGGATTCTCGGTGGCCTTTGCTTTTGCCATCGCCTCCTTGATGACCGGTCGTCTCGATGCGACCTGGGCGCGCTGGTCACGCCCCTGGACCATGGCGGCCTGGGTGTTCCTGACGTTGGGTATCGTGCTGGGCTCCTGGTGGG
>JBOFSK010000207.1:0-1064 GCA_051651505.1 Aeromonas sp. | reverse complement strand
GACCGCCTTGGCATATTGCGCCTTCTCTTCATCGCTCTTGGCGGCGTGCTCGAAGCCCACCAGATCGGCGGCGGGGGCCTGCAGCTCAATCATCAGCTGGTCGCCATCGACCACCAGATTAAGCTGACCGTGGCCATGTTCGTGGGCGCCGTGGCTCTCGTGTTCGTCTTGATTTGCGTGTGCGCCAAAGGCGGCTGCGGCCAGCAACAGAGTAACTGCTTTCATCTTTAATCCTTTTTCAAAAAAATAGCGAAATTAAACAAGGGGGTAGATAAAGGCAGAGGCTGGCGGCGCACGGATGGCATAGGTATGAAGCGTGGCGGTATCCGCCGAGCGTTGCAGGGTGGCAACAGCGGGCAGAACAGAGGTCGAACTGGGGAAACAATAGGGGGTAGCGGTGATGACCTGCTTGCCATCCAGATGGAGGGCGCAAACCAGGCAGTGATGGTCGTCGTGGCCGGGCAGGGCAGATTCAAGCTGATGCCGGGCAAGGGCCGGCTGCAGCCATAACCAGCCCAGCAGCAAGATCCAGATTTTCAGTTTGATGCGACCCATAGACCCTTATGGAAAGGGCGCCATCAGCGCCCTTTCTCTCTGACTTAGAGATGGGACTTGATGAGCCCCATCACGGTAGCAATGTTGTTGGCATCGAGCTGGCCATCTTTGGCAAACAGCACCTTGCCCTCTTTATCCAGCAGGATGATCGCCGAGCTTTCCGGCGTCAGATCCCAGGCGTTGCGGGCCATGCCCTTGGCATCCAGCACCATGGCGGACCAGGGGAACTCTTTCTTGCTGTCTTCGGCACTGCTCTTCACAAAACCGGAGGTGCCCCAGACGGCGTCATTGCTGTTGATGATGGTGACGGTCTGGTACTTCTCCTGCGGCAGCTTGGCGGCCTTGATCGCCTCGATCATCGGGGCGTTCAGCTCCTTGGCACTGGAGCGACCGGCAATATGCTGGATCAGGAACACCTTGCCAGTGAGCGACTGGCTTTGCCATGGTTGGTAGCCGATATCCTTGCCATTCAGTACCAGCTCACCCTTGTCGCTGACATTGACCAGCGG
>JBOFSK010000206.1:0-1493 GCA_051651505.1 Aeromonas sp. | reverse complement strand
TAAACCCAAGGGTTGTAATTCGTTACCGAATTACTGGTAGTGGCGAAATCAGCTAGCACAGTCTCAACAACCGGCCCTGTGATTGCGTTCACCACGGCATAGTTACTGTTGTCATAGACTGTCACTTCGCTAGCATCCGTACTGATCAGGTTCAGCACCCCGATCTTCACATCCCCATCTGCATCGCTGATGGTGTAACGGAAGGTTTCGGTGTAGTCATCTGCCACATCTCGCGACAGGCTGTAGCTATAGGCTCCCGTTAACAAATTAACGGAGAAGGTGCCACCACCATAGGTAGGAATGGTCAATACCTTGGTGGCTGCGTTGTAACCCGTATAGTCACGGGTATATACCACATCAGGCGTCGCAGGATTGCCATCGGCATCATGGGAAATACTGGTGATCGGGAAAGCCGCAGGACCGTCTGCACCGAAGACTACACCCGCATCGATCAACAAATTGCCAAGGGTTGGCAGTTGTACGGTGCCAGACAGCGTATCGGTCAGTTGGCTTAAATCGGTCACGACAATGGCGGGCTGATCTACCCCAGTGACACCGTTGTATGAAACAGGCTCCAATGACGATGCCGTTGCCCCCGGCCCCATACCTAGTGCATATGACGTGATCTTGTTATTGGTCAAAAAAGTTTGCCAAGCAGCCTGCTCTGCCCCATTAATCCCATTGCTGCCCGAGCCTGCCACGCCAGGCCAACTGGTGCTCTCGGTTGGTTGACCATCGGACAGGAAGTAAAGTACCCCCTGCCCGCCAATGATTTTGCCTGGTGAGTTGTAGCCCGAGATGGCTTTAATCAACGCCTCATCGTAGTCAGTGCCACCACTGCCTAGGGTATCGGTAATGCTATTGATGACATTCAGCGCCTGAGAGGCCGTCAGCCAGATCTCGCCAGACCCCAGAAAATTGGTGGTAGCCGTACTGGCAAACCCAACCAATCGCACCATCAAGTTGCCAACATCATCATAGTCATTGATCAGCTTCAAAATGGAAGCTCTAGCAATCGCCATCCGAGTGGTAAAACCAGGGACACCCGAGGCTACGTCCATACTCCCAGAGGTATCCAAGATAATCATCAGGTTAGTACCTGGACTAGAAAGCTCCTCGACCCTCGTATTGATCTCAATAGGCTGCATCGGCACGTCATCGACGATTTGGATGCTCAGGGTGTTGGTGGTGCTGTCGTTATCCGTGTCCACCAAGGTGACGGTGAAATCCTCAAACAGGCTGTTGTTGCCGTCAGCATTGGCGTGCGTTTCGTTGTCAGTCAGGGTGTAGCTGTAACTCACCAGCCCGCTCACCGGGTTGTACGCCGTGATGGTCAGGGTGTTGCCAAGCCCGGTCGTCACGCTCTGCGGTACACTCGCCACCACACCGCCACTGACCAGGTTGATGCCCCCCACACTCAGCGTCTGGACCCCGTCCGGTGCACTGATAGTGAAGCTGCCCGTGACCGTGGTGGACTCCTTGATGCTGTCAGA
>JBOFSK010000205.1:0-1188 GCA_051651505.1 Aeromonas sp. | reverse complement strand
GAGCTTATTCGCATCAAGCTGCCAAGCAACCTGTTCTGCTACCCCACCCTCAGTGGCCACAAGAACCGCTTCGCCCTGCGTTTTCAACCGACCGCAGAGCCGCTGACTGGCGATGTGCCATTCCAGCTGGCCTGCTGCTAAGGAGCCATCACTATGGTGACCAAGGTTAAGTGTCCGACCTGTCAAACCGAGCTGGAATGGGGGCCGCAAAGTCCGTTTCGCCCCTTTTGCAGCAAACGCTGCCAACTGATCGATCTGGGTGAGTGGGCCGATGAAGAGAAACGGATCCCCGGCGAGATCAACCCGGACCTGCTACCGGATCCCGCAGAGGGAGAGCCGTGGCAATAAGCTGCGCCGCGTATCTCTGCATTAAAAAAGGGCCATTTGGCCCTTTTTTTGATCCTAAGATCCACTCACCCGGTGAACTGCCCAGCTGATCACCCCAGCTGCCCCTGCAGCCGTGCCACAATCTGACCATTGGCATCAGGAAACTGATAGTGGTGCAGCTCGCTCACCGGTACCCACTGGCACGCCTGCCCCTCCTTGCCAAATGGCTCACCACGAAAACGGGTCACCTTCCAGATATCCAGCAACACCTGCTTCTCGGGGTAATCGTGCTGCAGCTCCATAAAGGGGGCGCAATCTTGCACCCGAATGCCGATCTCTTCCCACAGCTCCCGATCCAGCGCCGTCAGTAGATCTTCCCCTGACTCCACCTTGCCGCCAGGAAATTCCCAGCGATCCCCCTGATGGCGATCGGAGGATCGCTTGGCGATAAAGATCTCGCCCCGCTCATTCTCGATGACACCGACCGCCACCCAGATCCGCTTTTTCTGTTCCATCTCGTTACCTTTGTACTCTCGTTGCCTTTTTACCGTGCGCAGAAGCGGCCGCCATCGTCCGCCCGATGACTCCCCTCCCGCTAGGCTACGCGAATCACGCCCACCCTGCGAGGGCAAAACCGCCGTCCGCTCACCCTGGGTTAACCCAGCTCCGCGATTCATGGTGATCACAATCAGGGGGAAATGGTGGCCCCTCGTGTAGAGGGGTCAGCCGTCGCGGTCATCGGGCTTGGGCCCTCGCTTACAGCGGCAGGCTGATCCGCGCCTCCAGCCCTCCTTGTGGTCGATTGAGCAGGACCAGCTCGCCGCCGTGCTGATGGACCAGGGTGCGCGCGATAGAGAGCCC
>JBOFSK010000204.1:0-7538 GCA_051651505.1 Aeromonas sp. | reverse complement strand
CAGCATGTCGCCAGATGCCTCAACAACATCGTTCAGATCGTTTGCAATAGACATAAAAAAATCCGGAACCAGTGATTGGTTCCGGATTGTCCTACAGCAGAAGGATCGGTCAATGGATCCTTAACTGATCAGCATTGCGCAGCAGTGCGGGGCTTTTGTTTTTGCCGGGTGGCATCGGGCCGGGTTATTTGGCCGGAATGGCTTCCAGCACGTGCACCAGCAGTTGCCAGAAGCGCTCGACTGCCGGGATATGCACCTTCTCGTCAGGGGAGTGGGCACCACGGATGGTCGGGCCGAAGGAGACCATGTCCCAGTTTGGATAGGCGCTCTTGAACAGACCACACTCGAGGCCGGCGTGGATCACCATCACGTTGGGCAGGGTGCCAAACAGCGTCTGGTAGCTGCTCCGTACCAGCGCCATGACGGGGGAGTCCACGTTCGGCGCCCAACCCGGATAGGCCCCGGTGAATTCGCAGCTAGCACCCGCCAGGGTGAACAGGGAGCGGGTCATCTGCTCGATGCTCTCGCGACCGGAGTCGATCAGGGAGCGGATCAGGCACTGGACGTACACTTCGCCATCCTGAGTCTTGATGACCCCCAGGTTGGTAGAGGTTTCGGTCACGCCGGGCATGGCATCGCTCATCCGCATCACGCCGTTCGGGCAGGCCAGCAGGGCATCCAGCAGGCGCTGCTGCAGGGCGACGCTCATCAGCTTGGCCGGCTTGGCAGCACCATTGACCAGCAGGGTCAGATTTGGCTCGGTGGCGGCCAGTTCGGTTTGATAGATACAGGTGTAACGGTCAACCAGCGCGTTGAACTCGCTCACGCTGGCAGCGGGCACCAGCAGGGTGGCACGGGCTTCGCGCGGGATGGCGTTGCGCAGGGTGCCGCCGTGGATCTCGGCCAGACGGATACCTAGCGGCTCGGCTGCTTTGAGCAGGCGCACCAGCAGCTTGTTGGCGTTGCCACGGCCGCGATGGATGTCGCAACCAGAGTGACCGCCACGCAGCCCTTTGACCGCCAGCTCGACCGCCTCGCCTTCGCTGGCGTCAACCAGTTCGAGTGGGAAGCGAATATTGGCATCCACCCCGCCAGCGCAGCCCATGTAGACTTCGCCATCTTCTTCGGAGTCGGTGTTGAGCAGAATTTCGCCCTCCAGCCAGCCCGCTTCGAGGCCGAAGGCGCCAGTCATACCGGTCTCTTCGTCGGTGGTCAGCAGCACTTCCAGCGGGCCGTGTTTGATGGTCTTGTCAGCCAGCGCCGCCAGGCAGCCGGCCATGCCGATGCCGTTGTCGGCACCCAGGGTGGTGCCACGGGCAGTGACCCACTCGCCATCTACATAGGCATCGATGGGGTCGGTCGCGAAGTCGTGTTTGGTGTCGGCGTTGGCCTGCGGCACCATGTCGATATGGGCCTGCAGCACCACAGCTTTGCGGTTTTCCATCCCCGGGGTGGCCGGTTTTTTGATGATGATATTGCCAACCGCATCTTGCTTGACCGCCAACCCTTCTCCTTGGGCCCACTGAATGATCCAGGCACTGAGTTTGGCTTCGCGCTTGGAAGGGTGGGGAATAGCGCAGATCTGTTCGAAGAAATGCCAAATCAGTTGGGGGGACAGGGAACTTAGTTGTGCCACGTCGGGACTCCTTACCAGCACGGAAAAATCGGCGGCCCATCAGCGGACCGAGTAAGAGATGAACGATAATACAGCGAATTTTGGAAAATAGTGAGCAATCAGCGCAATTTTCAGGCCAGTTATGCTGCCGGAAGACAACCATGCAGTGTGATTATCAGGTTCAAAAGACACTTTTTGGTGGAAAAGTAATTTATGTGACCGATCTCACAAAAAAGTTGTGTTTACAGTATCGACTGGTACATTAGCCCCGTGGTTCGCCACTGGTCAGGATGACGATGAAAGCCTCCAGGGAACCGAAGCAAAGCAAGTGCGCCTCCACGGAACCGAGTGTTTGTTCAAGGATCTGAGCCCGCATAAAGGTACGTAACTTGTTAAGCAATCAGGAGTGTTAATATGCCAGGCAGCAACTCAACCTATTGGTTTGCCCCCTCTTTGTATACCCAGGGTTTCAGCTACCCTAACCCGTTCGTGACACGTCGCTAAGGCCCGCAGCCTGATAAGGCACAGATAAGAAAGCAGCAGGTGTGTGAGGCCAAACCTTCCTCCGGCTATTTTTTATCTTGGATTTGTCTCCAAGGTGCTTTCTGTACTGACCTGAGGATGTTAGGTCTTTGGTTTGGCTCATTATCAGTATTGAGGGTGAGCTGCGGAGCCAGTTTTGCCGGCACAAGCATACGTTTGCCAGGCATTTTATCTGCAAACGATGTTATTATCTCAGCCCAACAGCCTGTCGGCGGTTCTGGGATACCATTGAACCTTACGCCGGATTTGCCCGTTTTATATCCATTGTCATTCGTTCTGCCGCCGAGGTTTAGTCCTGAGGCAGCTAAAGTGCAATCTGAATTAATGTGGGCAAGGGTCGCTATTTGCTGGCATTTGGCGGAAACCTGTCGAGTGCTATTACTTTAAGTTTTTGTTTTTATATAACTATTCGAGATAGATAACATGCCGAAAAAGTTCTATGTGTCGTGGGACAACCTGCAACGTGAAGCTCGTCGTCTGGCCCGTCGTCAGCTGCCGGTCAGTCAGTGGAAAGGTATCATTGCGGTCAGCCGCGGTGGTCTGGTGCCTGCTGCCCTGATGGCTCGTGAACTTGGTATTCGTAATGTAGAAACCCTCTGCATCTCCAGTTACGACCATAACAGCCAGCGTGAGCTGGTGGTGGTCAAGGCCGCTACCACAGCAGGTGACGGTGAAGGCTGGCTGGTGGTGGAAGATCTGGTGGACACCGGCACGACCGCCAAGACAATCCGCGATCTCTATCCGAAAGCCAAGTTCATCGCCATCTTCGCCAAGCCGATGGGTGAGGCACTGTTGGACGACTTCGAAGTGGCCATCCCGCAGGACACCTGGATTGAGCAGCCGTGGGATATGGCGCTGGAATTTGCGCAACCCATTTGCGACGAAGAGTAATCCGGTTACAGGGCTCCAAATTGGAGCCCTGTTTTTTTGTCGGTCAAGTTATTGCGCTGTGGCTCAATGGGGAAGAAAGTGGTTAAGATGTGCCATTGCCTGCTCTGCTATGGAATACAGCTTTGGACTTTAACGACGACCTGAACGTGACCGAGAAGTTGTTTAACCGGGTCAAAAAGGTATTGGAGACGTCCGAGATCTCCAACTCTGGCCCCGCGGAACAGACAGACTCAGATTCAGAGCAGATGTTTATCGACGGTTCTATGTCCAAGAGCTGGTATCGTCTGCTGCGTCGCCCTTCCTGGGTCTGGCAAGGGGCGGATCCTGTCGAAATAGAACAAACGCTGGCCCGTATTGCCATGGCAACCGGCGAGCGTACTCATGACAGTTACCTCGATACCATCAAGGGCTATGTCCCCGGCAACTGGATTTATGAATGGAGCCAGCTGGCCGGGGCTTACTTTAAGCAAGGGCGCACCCTGCGCGAACAGGGCGACACCGGTGGTGCACTCAAACAGTTGCTCAAAGCGGTCCGCTATTACTCTATCGCCAGTTATCCCCATTTGAAGGGGGACGAGCTGGCAGATCAGGCTCAGCTGCTTGGTAATATGGCTTACCGTGAAGCCGGGCGCTTGTTCAAGGTACCGCTCAAAGAGATCCAGGTGCCATTTCGGGGCAAGACGATTCAGGGTTATCTTCATCTGCCGGCCACTGACAAGCCGGTGCCGCTGGTGATCATCAGTGGCGGGATCGACTCGCTGCAGCTCGATTTCCTCAGCTTCTATCTCAAACGGTTAGAACCCAATGGCATCGGTATGTTGTCCCTTGATATGCCGGGGATCGGCTATGCCGAGCATTGGCCGCTGGTGCAAGACACCAGTCGTCTCCACCAAGCGGTACTGCACCATCTATCGGATGTAGCTTGGGTCGATCACCAGCGTATTGCCATGGTCGGTTTTCGGCTGGCAGGCAATGTTGCCGCGCGGCTGGCCTTTATCGAGCCTTTCAAGCTACGTACGGTGGTGTGTGTCGGGGCTGGGGTCAATCAGCTGTTTACCAATCCGGATCTGTTTGCCAAGTGCCCGCGGATGATGCGTGATAGTTTGGCTAACCGATTGGGGTCGGATGCGGCGCAGTGGGATGGCATGCGTACCAAGTGCCAGGTATTTTCCCTGAAAACCCAAGGATTGCTTGGTTCCCGCACCCCGGTGCCGATATTGAGTATCGGCCACAAGCGAGATTTTATTTGTCCCGAACAAGATGTACGGGCGCTGGCGGCGGCCAGCCGTAATGGCAAGGCCATCGTTTTTGACAAGCAGCCGTTGCTGGAAGTCTATGACAAGGCCATGAACGACATTGTCCAGTGGCTGAAACAGCATTTGTGCACCTGAATCATCAGTCTGATCCTGTCCGCAAGTCTGATCGAGCGTTAAAAATGGGTGCCATCATAGGATTGGCACCTCTTGTTCAACAGGGAGGTTAACATGCCTGAAAGAGTGACCTATAAGCGACTGCTGCGGCAGTTTGCGGCTATCGGCCCTTATTTGCGTGAGGAGCGCTGCGAGGAGGGGCGTTACCTTTTCGACAGCCTGTCTATCTGCGCCAGTGCCAAACCCGCGCCGGACAAGCGGGAATTTTGGGGCTGGTGGCTGGTGCTGGAGCAAGATGATCGCCATTTTCGTTACCACTATCAGCTGGGTTTCTACAACGCCGATGGTGAATGGCTTAATAAGCCGATCCCCAAGAAGCATCAGGCGGAGATCGACCGCACCTTGAGCTGTTTTTACAAGCTCATTAGTGAAAAACTGGCAGCATTAGAGTGCCAGTTAGTGCCTGCTGAGCAGGTGACCAACGAGCTGGGTGTCACCGCTGCCTGATCCTTTGATGCCCTGCGAGGCTATGACTCACTCGCAGGGGCATCCTTCCTCTGACTCTCCTGATTGCCCCTTACTAATTGCCTTGCAGGCCTTCATGGCCGTGGGTATAAAGATGTTCCTTACTTTTTTAGCCTTTATGCTCTCATGGAAAACAAAACCATCGTCGTCAAGTTGGGTACTAGCGTGCTCACCGGGGGATCTGCCCAGCTCAATCGTGCCCATATGGTCGAGTTGGTCAGACAGTGTGCGGCCTTGCACCGTCACGGTCACAAGGTCGTCGTGGTCACCTCGGGGGCCATTGCTGCGGGGCGTGAGCATCTGGGGCACCCACCGCTGGCGCCCACCCTGCCCAACAAGCAGATGTTGGCGGCGGTGGGTCAGACCCAGCTGATCCGGGTATGGCAGGATCTGTTCAATCTCTATGGGCTGCATATCGGTCAAATGTTGCTGACTCGTGCCGATCTGGAAGACCGCGAGCGCTACCTCAATGCCCGCGACACCCTGCGTACCTTGCTTGATCACCGGATCATTCCGGTTATCAATGAAAACGACGCGGTGGCGACCGCCGAGATCAAAGTCGGTGACAACGATAACCTCTCCGCCCGTGTTGCCATTTTGGCAGATGCGGATCTGCTGATCCTGCTAACCGATCAAAAGGGGCTCTTTACTGCCGATCCGCGTACCAATCCCGATGCCCAGCTGATTGAAGAGGTGCAAACCATAGATGACACCCTGCGTTCGCTGGCGGGTGACAGCGTCAGTGGCCTTGGCACCGGTGGCATGGCCACCAAGCTGCAGGCGGCTGATATCGCGCGCCGCGCCGGTGTCAACGTGGTGATTGCCACCGGCCAGATGCCGGAAGTGATCGGTCGGCTCGCCATGGGTGAGCGGATCGGCACCCTGTTCCCGGCGCTGGCATCGCCGCTAGAAGGGCGCAAAAGTTGGATTTTGGCAGGCCCCCCCCCTCACGGCGAAGTACATGTGGATCAGGGCGCTGTTGCTGCGCTAAAGGATAAAGGCTCCAGCCTGCTGCCCAAGGGGATCGTTACGGTCAAGGGTGACTTTGTTCGAGGCGACGTGGTACGGATCCTTGATCCGCAGGGGATCGAGCTGGCTCGCGGTATCTGCCGTTACGATCATCTGGAGCTGGCCAAGCTGCGCGGCGTCCACTCGGATCAGATTGAGCAGGTATTGGGCTACGGCTATGGTGCGGTGGCCATTCATCGAGATGACATGGTGCTGCTCTAATCAGGACGGCACGGCATGAACAAAAGGGAACTGAGATGAGTCTGGAGAAAATGGGGCAAGCGGCCCGTGAAGCCGCCTATCAGCTAGCTACCATCAGCACGGCGCAGAAGAATCGGGCGCTGGCAGCCATTGCCGACGAGCTGGAGGCGCGCAGCGGCCAGATCCTGGCTGCCAATGACAAGGACATCGCGGCAGGCCGTGAGGCTGGCCTCTCCGAGGCGATGCTGGATCGGCTGCTGCTCAATCCCGCTCGGCTGGCCGGCATTGTCGCCGATGTGCGCAAGGTGATCACCCTGGACGATCCGGTCGGCGCCGAAATCGACAGCCGGGTGCTGGAAAATGGCCTACGACTCTCCCGCCGCCGGGTGCCCATTGGCGTCATCGGCGTCATCTACGAGGCGCGCCCTAACGTCACCATCGACATCGCCAGCCTCTGTCTCAAGACTGGCAACGCCAGCATCTTGCGTGGCGGGCGCGAGACCTTCCACTCCAATCAGGCGCTGGTGCAGGTGATCCAACATGCGCTGGTCGCCTCCGGCCTGCCGCAGGCGGCGGTGCAGTACATCGACAATCCGGATCGGGCACTGGTTAGCGAGTTGCTACGCCTCGATCGCTACGTGGACATGATCATCCCCCGCGGTGGTGCCGGGCTGCACAAAATGTGCAAGGAGAACAGCTCCATCCCCGTCATCATCGGTGGGTTTGGTATCAGCCATATTTTCGTCGACGAGAGTGCCGACCTGACGCGCTCGCTGGCAGTGATCGAGAATGCCAAAGTGCAGCGCCCCTCCGCCTGCAATGCCCTCGATACCCTGCTGGTACACCAGAAGGTGGCTGCCAGCTTTCTGCCACAGCTGGTAGCGCTGATGAATCAACGCAAGGTGACCCTGGTCGGTGCGGCCAATGCCATGGCGCTGCTGGCGGGCAGCGACAACCTGTGCGAGGCAGGGCCAGAAGATTTCGACACCGAGTGGCTGGGGCTGACCCTGGGGGTCACGCTGGTGGCGGATGTGAACGAGGCGCTGGCCCATATGCGCGAGCATAACGCCGGTCACTCGGATGCGATCTTGACCAACGATCTGGCCAATGCTGAGCGTTTCGTCAACGGGGCCGGTTCGGCGGCGGTCTATGTCAACGCCTCTACCCGCTTTACCGATGGCGGCCAGTTTGGTCTGGGGGCTGAAGTCGCGGTGTCGACCCAGATGCTCCATGCGCGCGGCCCCATGGGGTTGACCGAGCTCACCAGCTACAAATGGGTGGGGCAGGCCGATTACCTCACTCGAGCCTGATAAGGGCTTGTTTTAAATGAAAAAATGCCGACCAGAAGGTCGGCATTTTATTTAAGTAATCTCGGCAGATCTCAC
>JBOFSK010000203.1:0-1384 GCA_051651505.1 Aeromonas sp. | reverse complement strand
TACGCCCGCTTCGAGCACGATACTCTTGACAGTCTCTACTTTCCCTATCAAGGGGTTAAATGGGATATGGAGCTGGGGCTCTCCGAGGTTGATCTGACGGGAGGGGGGGCTGGGGCCTCTCGCAGTGAAGGATGGAAATATCAGCTGATGATGATCAAGCCTTGGTCATGGGAGCGACACAGCCTCAATCTGATGCTGGAAGCGGGGGGATCGAGCAGCACCGAGACGATCCCGCTTTATATCCAGGATCTGGGGGGACTGTTTCGCCTCTCCGGTTTTCAGCGTTATCAGCTCAGTGGTCGCTATAGCCTGTTGGGCGGGCTGCGTTATCTCTATCGGGTGGCGGACAATGACTTCGGCGCCCTCAAGATGCCGCTCTATTTGGGGGGCTCTTTGGAGCAGGGCGGGGTCTGGAATAAGGGGGCGGATATCAGTATGGAGAGTGCGTTTACCGCCGGTTCCGTCTATGTCGGGGTGGAGAGCTTCCTTGGCCCGGTCTTTCTCGGGTATGGCATGGCAGAGGGGGGCAATAATGTCTTCTATCTGCAATTGGGCAGTACGTTCGAATAATGCTGAAATGATGCGCATTTGTTAACTTGTATTGTTGGCTGGCTTGTGAGTTATCGAAAATGTGAGCCTGATTAGCTGGTTACGTTGCTGCGCTCAATAAGTGGACAGGGTTTGGATTTTAATTAGTCGTTAAAAAATATATAGTGGGGAGCACCCTACAGGGTGTCCTGCAAGGACGATCGCCGCGCGTGTGGGCGAACCCCCCAAAAAGACCAAAGAGGAATTAGTCGTGCTTGAAACATACCGTAAACACGTCGCAGAACGTGCCGCCGAGGGCGTAGTTGCCAAACCTCTGGATGCAGAGCAGGTTGCCGCCCTGGTTGAACTGCTCAAGAACCCGCCCGCCGGTGAACAAGACTTTCTGAAAGAGCTGTTGTCCTCTCGTATTCCTCCCGGTGTTGATGAAGCGGCTTATGTGAAAGCCGGTTTCCTCACCGCCGTCGCCAAGGGCGAAGCCCACTCTCCCATCCTGACGGCGGCAGAAGCTGTTGTGCTGCTGGGCACCATGCAGGGTGGTTACAACATTCAACCGCTGATCGATCTGCTGGATCATGCCACTCTGGCGCCGCTGGCCGCCAAGGGGCTCTCCCACACCCTGCTGATGTTTGATTCCTTCCACGACGTGGAAGAGAAAGCCAAGGCGGGTAATGCCCACGCCAAGCAGGTGCTGCAATCCTGGGCTGATGCCGAGTGGTTCCTCTCCCGCCCGGAGCTGGCCGAGAAGATCACCGTCACCGTGTTCAAGGTAACTGGCGAAACCAACACTGACGACCTCTCTCCGGCGCCGGATGCCTGGTCCCGCCCGGATATTCCG
>JBOFSK010000202.1:0-1232 GCA_051651505.1 Aeromonas sp. | reverse complement strand
CACTAAACTATGTCGAGACTTTCACTTATGATCGTCAATCACTTCTGGATATTCGTAGTCGCTGTATGGTTGTCTCTGAAACAAATCTGGGAAAGTTTGTGGATACCCCACACAGGAGTATAATACAAGACATTCCAGACTTTCTTCGTCGTTGGCCACTTGACATCACCCCGAGAAAGCGTCGGAGAAGATGCGGGAAGCGCGGAGGAGTGATCATCAGACTAAAATCATATCTGCGAGCTGGCTTTTCACCCGGTTCATGTCCTCTGCCTCGGACTACGGATTATTGGCGTTCTGTGTTCCGGTATTTACCGGTCCGGTCGTCGCGCTGGCTGCGTTACATCTTGCCGGATCCTCACCCACACGGAAATGCCCTCCCGGATTCCCTTGGCTGGCCTCCCCTGGATCTACATCCTCGGATCATCCATCGGCCTCGCGCGGTGGGAGCAAACCATGCTAATCTTCGACCCGTGAGTAAAACCTCGGTCTCACGAAACACTCTGCATTCTCCTAAAATGGCGCTAATCAACGCTCATTCTCTGGTTAATAAGACTTACATCCTCAATGATTTTATGTCTGCTCACAATCTGGACTTCTTGTTTATTACTGAAACATGGGTGAAGAAAGGTGACTTAAGCCCCTATTCTGAACTTGTTCCTGCTGATTACTGTTTCTACGATGCTCCCCGATCTACTGGTAGGGGAGGAGGACTGGCTATTATCACAAGAAAAATCTTCAAACCACGTTGTTGTTTATTATCCTATGTTACATATACAAGCTTTGAATCTCAGCTATTGCTGCTGGACTGGTCTGAACCTATAGTCCTGGCGCTGATATATCGGCCACCTCACCTAGTAAAGGACTTTATAGTGGAGTTTTCTGAGTTCATAGGGGATCTTGTTACTAAACACGACCGGTTTCTTTTAGTTGGAGACTTCAATGTCCATGTATGTTGCCCCTCTAAACTGTTATCCACAGAATTTTTGAATACCATAGATTCTTTTAATTTACAGCAATGGGTTAGTTGTCCTACACATCATCTAGGCCACACTTTGGACCTTATACTGACTTTTGGTCTGTCTATAACAGGCACTGAGGTGATTGAATCCCTCATATCTGACCATTTTCCCATTGTGTTTATGATGTGTCTTCCTGAGATTCCTCAATTAATCGCGTCTACTCACCCCATTTTTGCGAGGATTTTACTGAGCTTTACAATAAAGTTAACTCTT
>JBOFSK010000201.1:0-1537 GCA_051651505.1 Aeromonas sp. | reverse complement strand
GCTCAAAGACAAAGAGTCCTAAACATTCCCTCCGAAAGTGTAGATCTCCATTGGTTCTTTGACCTCCCAGAGGTGTGACCTCGACAGAACTTAAAAGGCCTTACATCAGTGACCGCCCCCACTCTAGGTTCTTTTAGATGGTAAGATAGAAGTAAGCTAGGACCACTAAGTTTGTGCCAGGCTGCGGCCTTGTCTTTCCATTCACCAAATATCTCTGTATTTCAGCTAGGTCTCTCTTTCAGTTCTTTGCTCTTCTTCACTTTCCACCTGGGAGGAAACTCCCAATCACCACAGAGTCAGAAGAACATCTTTGGATTTCTTCACTCTTCAAACCCAGAAGAATGTGATTGTGATTCCTGTCGGGTCTCGGGTCTGATCACCTGTCTTTTTGCTGTCTCTGTGTTCGTGCTATGTTGTGTTTTTGTTTTGACAGCTCGCCACGTGTGGTTGTTCCCACCCCCCTCGCTTCCCTGCTTGTTAGCTCATCATCTCTCACACCGGGTTCTCGTCTGCTCATTATCTTTCCCCTTTATAGCTTCCCATGTTTCTCTGTTCTTTGTCAGACTGTTTGGTTCTCACCTTTGCTCTGACTGCCATCGTCGTCTTAGTATCTGTTTCTTGTCTCGTTCAGGCTCCAGTGCTTAGCTGCAAGTTTGTCCTGTTACTCCGTGCGCGCTCAGATTCCGGTGAGCGTTCACGGCCCCTCTGTGGATCGCTCTGCGGACTACTCTGCTTTCGCTTGGACTACCGCTCTGCCTAGCCGGCTTCCTCACCTCGGCTGTTGTCACGGATCCTGCCAGTCACTGTTGGAAATTATTATTTGGTCACGGACTGTCCACTGAGACTTTCCATGTTTTCTTTTACCTTTCTGGCTTCAATAAAGTCACGTTTGAACCCGCAACTGAATCCTGCCTGATCCCTGACAGAACGGTCTGACCAACTATGGATTCAGCGGGATCAGATCCGCTTCGTTCCGCCCTCGTTCAGCAAGGGGTTTTGCTGGGCCAGCATTCTACCCAACTTAACACCACAGCCCAGGAAGTGGACGCTCTCAATGCCCGTGTTGCCGAGCTTCTCACGCGGGTTGATGATCTTCAGCGGGACGCTGCTAACCGGGGTCCCGTCCCCCGCGCTGGTTATCATCTTGAGCACGAGCCGCACGCCAATAATCCGCCGGTTTACGATGGCGATCCCAATGCCTGCCAAGCCTTTCTCTCTCAATGCTCACTGGTGTTCTCACTACAACCTCGACGTTATGCCACTGAAGAGGCTAGAGTGGCGTACGTTCTCACACTACTTTCGGGTCGCGCCCGTGAATGGGGAGTTGCCGTATGGAACTCGCGGGCTCCCTGCTGTGCCGCTTTTGAGGATTTTCGTCTGTCACAGAGAAAGAGCTCTGTCACCGAGTACGCTATTCAGTTCCAGACACTCGCGGCTGCGTGCGGCTGGAATGAGGGGGCGCTACGCGCTCGTTTTCTTGAGGGGCTGGATCACGCTATCGCCGACGAATTGGCTGCCTTGGATCTTCCCCGTGAGC
>JBOFSK010000200.1:0-5645 GCA_051651505.1 Aeromonas sp. | reverse complement strand
AACATCACGTCCGACAGGTCATAATCCACTTCCAGATAGTGATCGTTAAAGCTGTTGTTCTGTTCCGGGTCCAGCACTTCCAGCAGGGCGGAGGCGGGATCGCCACGCATGTCCGAACTCATCTTGTCGATTTCATCGAGCAGGAACAGCGGGTTCTTCACCCCGACTTTGGCCATCTTCTGGATAAGCTTGCCTGGCATGGAACCGATATAGGTACGACGATGACCACGGATCTCCGCTTCATCACGCACCCCGCCCAGCGCCATCCGCACATACTTGCGACCGGTCGCCTTGGCGATAGACTGGCCCAGCGAGGTCTTGCCTACACCAGGAGGCCCCACCAGGCAGAGGATCGGGCCCTTGAGCTTGTTCACCCGCGCCTGTACCGCCAGATACTCGAGGATGCGATCCTTGACCTTCTCGAGGCCAAAGTGATCCGCATCCAGCACCTCTTGTGCCTTACCAAGGTCTTTTTTGACCTTGGAACGGGTCTTCCACGGTACCTGCACCATCCAGTCCACATAGCTGCGAACCACGGTGGCTTCCGCCGACATGGGCGACATCATTTTCAGCTTGGCAAGCTCAGCCTGAGCCTTTTCACGAGCATCAGCTGGCATGCCAGCCTCTTCAATCTTGCGATTGAGGGCTTCGAACTCATCCGGGCTATCTTCCAGCTCACCCAACTCTTTCTGGATCGCCTTCATTTGCTCGTTGAGGTAATACTCGCGCTGGCTCTTCTCCATCTGCTTCTTGACGCGCGTGCGGATCCGTTTCTCGACCTGCAGCAGGTCGATCTCGGATTCCATCATCGCCATCAGAAACTCGAGGCGCTCGGAGACAGAGACGATCTCCAGCACTTTCTGCTTGTCTTCCAGCTTGAGCGGCATATGGGCCGCCATGGTATCCGCCAGTCGAGCAGCATCATCTAACGCCGAAATCGAGGTGAGCACCTCGGGCGGGATCTTCTTGTTGAGCTTGATGTAACCTTCAAACTGACCGATAGCAGAGCGAACCAGGATATCCTGATCTTTCTCATCAACCGCACCGGAGGCAATGTATTGCGCCTGGGCGATGAAGAAGTCTTTGTCATCGATCATCTGCTCCAAGCGAGCACGCTGGCCCCCTTCTACCAGCACCTTGACGGTGCCATCCGGTAGCTTGAGCATTTGGAGAATATTAGCCACAGTCCCGACGTTGAAGATCTCATCAACAGTCGGTTCATCGGTTGATGCATCCTTCTGGGCCACCAGCAGAATTTTTTTATCCTGCTCCATGGCCGCTTCCAGACAGCGAATAGATTTTTCCCGCCCCACAAAGAGTGGAATGACCATGTGGGGATAGACCACTACGTCACGAAGAGGCAGGACGGGAATCTCGATGCGTTCTGAACGCTCTAGGTTCATATATGTCCTCTCGGCTTGTTATACCGTTGGCAAAGCGCTTGGCTGAGTATATGGGGGCGCTAAGATGAGATTCAATCGCCGAATCCGTAAAAAGCAAGAAAGGGGCAAAAAGCCCCTTTCATGTGATTAAAGATCAGACACTTATTCTGATGCTGCCGCCTGCGGCTCGGCATTTTCGTAGATCATCAGGGGCGCGGAATCCCCTTTGATCACGGTCTCGTCAACTACCACCTTGCTAACGCCTTCCAGTGAAGGCAAGTCATACATGGTATCGAGCAGCACAGCTTCCACGATGGAACGCAGACCACGGGCACCGGTTTTACGCTCCATCGCCTTACGAGCAATGGCATGGAGCGCATCATCACGGAACTCGAGCTCAACCCCTTCCAAGTCGAACAACGCAGCGTACTGTTTGGTCAGCGCATTTTTCGGCTCTTTCAGGATTTGGATCAGCGCAGACTCATCCAGTTCAGTCAGGGTAGCGACCACCGGCAGACGGCCGATAAATTCGGGGATGAGACCATATTTGATCAGATCTTCCGGCTCTACCTTGGCAAAGGTCTCGCTCAGGGTGGCCTTGGCATCCTTGGATTTGACCTCGGCACTAAAACCGATACCGGTTCCCTTGACCGAACGCTGCTCAATCACCTTGTCCAAACCGGCAAACGCACCGCCACAGATAAAGAGAATTTTGGAGGTATCAACCTGCAAAAATTCTTGCTGCGGGTGCTTGCGGCCACCTTGCGGCGGCACGGAAGCGATAGTCCCTTCAATCAGCTTGAGCAGCGCCTGCTGCACCCCTTCCCCGGACACATCGCGGGTAATGGAAGGGTTGTCCGACTTGCGGGAGATCTTGTCGATCTCGTCGATATAGACAATGCCTCGCTGGGCCTTCTCTACGTCGTAGTCGCACTTTTGCAGCAGCTTCTGGATGATGTTCTCCACATCCTCGCCCACATAACCGGCCTCGGTTAATGTGGTCGCATCGGCCATGGTGAACGGCACATCCAGCAGACGAGCTAAGGTCTCCGCCAGCAGTGTTTTACCACTACCGGTCGGGCCGATCAGCAGGATATTGGACTTGCCAAGTTCTACTCCATTACTGGCTCCGCTGTTACGCAGACGCTTGTAATGGTTATAGACGGCAACGGCCAACACCTTCTTGGCATGTTCCTGCCCGATCACATAGTCATCAAGATGAGCACGGATCTGATGAGGGGTAGGCAGCTCGCTACCATCCCGCTTGGGCGAGATCTCACGGATCTCTTCGCGGATGATGTCATTGCACAGCTCGACACACTCATCACACACGTAGACGGAAGGGCCAGCGATCAGCTTGCGCACTTCATGCTGGCTTTTGCCGCAAAAAGAACAGTAGAGCAGCTTGTCACCCTCACCCTTGCGTTTATCTGTCATTCAGCAACCTCGTTTTATCAGTTGAGGGTAGATCGGCCTATTGAGTTTACAACAGGCGAAGGCACCCTGCTCAGCTACGCTGGCTCAGAACACTGTCTACCAAGCCATAGGCCACGGCCTGCTCGGCGGACATGAAGTTGTCACGATCGGTATCACGCTCAATGGTAGCCATGTCCTGACCGGTATGGAACGCCAGACGATCATTCAGGGTATTCTTGATTTTCATGATCTCCTGGGCATGGATCTGGATATCAGATGCCTGACCCTGGAAGCCGCCCAGCGGCTGATGGATCATCACCCGGGCACTCGGCAGGCAGAAACGCTTGCCCTTGGCACCCGCGGCCAACAGGAAGGCACCCATGGAGCAAGCCTGCCCCATACAGATGGTGCTGACATCCGGCTTGATGAACTGCATGGTGTCATAAATAGACATGCCTGCGGTCACCGACCCACCCGGCGAGTTGATATAGATGTAAATGTCCTTGTCCGGATTCTCAGACTCGAGGAACAGCAACTGAGCCACCACCAAATTGGCCATCTGATCTTCCACCTGACCGGTCAGAAAGATCACCCGTTCTTTCAGCAAACGGGAATAGATGTCGTAGGAACGCTCCCCTTTTGCGGTCTGCTCTACCACCATCGGGATGAGTGCATTGCGCGGGGATTCAGTTACATCATTATAGTTTTTATACATAAGGCATTGTCCCTAAAATAAAATGGCCCGAGTGGAGATCACACGAGCCATTATACTTAACAGTCTTGACCTTAAGTCAAATGTTCTTAGGCAGCAACACCGGACTTGTTGATCACCTCGTCAAAGGCAAGTTCTTTTTCAGTCACTTGCGCTTTAGACAGGATCAGGTCGATGGCTTGATCTTCTACCGCCAGGTTACGAACGCCATTCAGCATCTGTTCGTTCTTCTGGTAGTGCTCGATCACTTCCTTCGGATCTTCGTAGGCAGTGGCCATGGACTCGATGATGCTGGTTACGCGGGCATCGTCAGCCTTGATCTCGTTGGTACGGATCACGTCACCCAACAGCAGACCAACGCGTACCCGACGCTCGGCTTGAGCCTGGAACAGTTCAGCCGGCAGCTCAGGAGCGTTGCCGCCCTGGAAACCACCGAAGCGCTGCAGTGCTTGCTGACGCAGAGCATCGATCTCTTGAGCAACAGCCGCTTTCGGCAAGTCGATCAGGTTGGCTTCAACCAGACCGTTCAAAACCTGCTCTTTCACGCTGTTTTTCAGGGCTTGAGCCAGTTCGCGTTCCATGTTCTTGCGTACTTCGGCTTTCAGCTCTTCGACAGAACCGCTTTCGATACCGAAACGCTTAACGAACTCTTCAGTCAGCTCTGGCAGGATCTGCTCTTCAACCTTGCTCAGCTTGGAAGCGAACTTGGCCGCTTTACCTTTGAGGTTTTCAGCGTGGTAATCAGCTGGGAAGGTCACGTCGATAGTGAACTCGTCGCCCGCTTTCTTGCCCATGATGGCATCTTCGAAGCCAGGGATCATGCGGCCAGCGCCCAGTACCAGGTTGAAGCCTTCAGCTTTACCGCCGTCGAACTCTTCACCGTCGATGGAACCGACGAAATCCAGGGTCACGCGCATGTCGTTGGCTGCTGCGGCATCAACGTCAGCCCAAGTAGCGTGCTGCTTGCGCAGGGTGTCGATCATGTTGGCCAGATCTTCATCCTTCACGGTCGCAACCGGCTTCTCGACCTTGATGGTCTCAAGACCTGCTACTTCAAACTCTGGGTACACTTCGAAAGTGGCGGTGAATTCGAAATCCTGACCTTCCTGGATCTCTTTCGGATCCATGGTCGGGGCACCGGCAGGGCTCAGTTTGTGCTCGATGATGGCTTTGATGAAGTTGTTCTGCATCATTTCATCAGCAACACGGGCGTGAGCCATGGCACCGAACATCTTCTTGATGATGGCGACCGGAGCCTTGCCAGGACGGAAACCGTCGATGCGACGAGTTTTAGCCAAGCCATTCAATTCTTTACGCACAGCGGCGTCTACGGTAGCGGCCGGTACGGTAATGGTAAGACGGCGTTCCAGACCCTGGGTTGTCTCTACAGAAACTTGCATTCTTCTACCTCGTTCAACTCAGCACTGGGTGCTGACCCTTTATTGCCCCTGGGCAAAGCCCGGAGTCTTCCTGTTTATAAAGACAACAATATGTCTTTGTGATGAGAAAATATGACGCGGCATTATAGCGGCGCACTTTGGTCGAGTCGAGCCACACATCCCCCACATTGAGCAGGGTGCCAGCACAATTCTTGCAAAACTGTGCTTTATATGGGGAGAGAGGGCGCGGACTTCAACCACCCCTTAGCGATAATTTTGCATTTATAGCCTTTTTTGCGCTGAACGCTTATTAACTGACCTCTGTGTGGGGTAGCCCGTGGTCCGGTTCTCCACAGGATCGCTTGCCAGCCACACCCGCGACCCAAATTGTCCCGTCAAATGATAATTACCCCAATCAACCATTGCGTCCCCCACCCGCCCTCGTTATGGTGGCAACCAAATTGATGATCTGGAGTCACTCACATGGGCTTTTTCCGCTTCTTGTTCAATCTGCTCTGGTTTGTACTGGGAGGTGTCTTGATGGGCCTGGCCTGGTGGCTGGCCGGCCTGATCTGTTTTATCTCGCTGGTCGGCATCCCCTGGGGACGCGCCTGCTTTGTGATCGGTACCTTTACCTTCTTCCCGTTTGGCAAGCAGGCGGTGAGCCGCAAGAGCATGACCGGCCAGAGCGACATCGGCACAGGTGCGCTCGGGATGATTGGCAACATCCTCTGGTTCCTGGTGATCGGGATCTGG
>JBOFSK010000199.1:0-14865 GCA_051651505.1 Aeromonas sp. | reverse complement strand
TGGCTGAACGACTTGGTGTGCCGCTCGGTACCATTAAGTCACGCCTGCGCCTGGCGTTACAGAAATTGAAAGAGCAAGTGGAGCAAGGCCATGATTAAAGCCCATCCGACTGAGACCCTGTTGCGATCCTTTGCCGCCGACGAGTTGCCGTTACCGCTGGCGGTGGGACTCTCCGCTCACTGTGAACTGTGTCCCGATTGTGCCGCTCGGCTGAGCTTGTTTGAAGAGGAGCTGGCACAGCAATATCTGGCATCCCCCCTCGATGGGGAGCCTGACGTGGCTGATCCCTTGCCTGCCGGGCTAGATGCCATACTCGCCGATATTGTGGCGCAGCCGCAGCCACCTTTGGTGCGGGCACTGCCGCAGTTGGCTGCCCCTGAGTTGCAGATCGCTGAACATGCGTACCGTTTGCCACGGGTGTTGGCTCGTCATCATGCGGTCAAGTGGCGGCATATGGGGGCGATCCGCCAGCACAGTTTGCCGCTGGACGAGATGGGCGCTCGCGCCAGTTTTATTCATATCGAGGCGGGCGGTCATATTCCCGAGCATACCCATCAGGGTTATGAGCTGACTTTGCTGCTCGCGGGCAATATGCAAGACGGTGACACTTGCTATCAGGCGGGGGATTTTATCTGGCGCGATGCCAGTCACGCCCACAGTCCCTATACGACGGACGGTTGCCTCTGCTACACAGTGCAAGATGCCCCGGTGCAGTTCACCAAAGGGCTGTCGCGATTGCTAAACGGTATCAGTCAGCATCTTTACTGAGTCAGGTGTAGGCGGCGATCTGCCGCCAACAAAAAGGGACCTAATAGGTCCCTTTTTTCATGGTGTAAGGTGTGTCTAGGCAACAAACACCCAATAAACGGCGAAGGCCACGATAAAACGGTAGATGGCGAACGGGATAAAATCGATGCGGCGGATCAATGCCAAGAAAGTCTTGATTGCAAACATGGCCACCACGAAGGCGGTAATAAAGCCCACCGCAAACATCGGCAAATCGGCCATCGAGAGAAAATCACGGCTCTTGTAAAGATCCAGCCCGCTGGCAGCGACCATCATGGGCACTGCCATCAGGAAGGAGAACTCGGCGGCTGCATGACGGCTGATCCCCATCAGCATGCCGCCGCTGATGGTGGCACCCGAG
This sequence comes from Aeromonas sp., assembly GCA_051651505.1. GTDB lineage: Bacteria > Pseudomonadota > Gammaproteobacteria > Enterobacterales > Aeromonadaceae > Aeromonas. The sequence continues at coordinate 13,718 of JBOFSK010000199.1, read as the reverse complement.
CGGGAGAAGCCGGGCCACAGCGCCAGACATTGAAACAGGCCGATACCAAAGGCTTGCTTGTAACTGATGTCATCCAGGGTTTCGGCGGTGACGGCGGGGCGGAATTTCTCGGCAATGATCAACAAGATGCCACCTGCGACCAGGGCATACATGACGGTTTCTGGCCCAAATAAATGGGCTTTGATCCAGCTGTGGACCGCGAGGCCAATGACCACCGCCGGCAGCATACCGAGGATCATGTGCACCAAGGAGAGGGTTGCCTGATCGTGGGCCGGTTTTTGGCCAAAGTGAATGCCAATCAGGCCAAACAGGCGGCGCCAGAAGACCGCAACTACCGCAAGAATGGATCCGAGCTGGATCACCACTTCGAAGGTGGCGGCCTTGGGCCCTTCAAAGCCCAGCAGATGGCCGACGATAATCATGTGGCCGGTGGAGGAGACGGGGAGGAACTCGGTTAGCCCCTCGACGACGCCCAGAATAAAGGCGACCAGCAGGCTATACGTATCAGTCATCGAACCAAAATCCTTACTTTATGAATGTAAAAAGCCCCGAAGAGGTCTCGGGGCGGCATGTTCTGCTCGATTGTAACGGATCTGGCCAGGTAAAGATCACAAAACCATCATGTCTGTTGCGAGCAAAAGCGGTAACGGGTCTGGTGATGATATTGCTGGCCAGGCAGCAACCAGGGATCGCCGAGTTCCGGGCGATTCGGGCTGTCTGGCAACTGCTGCGCCTCGAGACAAAAGCCTTGGTGATCCTGGTGGCGTTGCCCCTGACGGTTGGGAGTGTTGGCCAGCCAGTTCGCGGTGTAAAACTGCAGCGAAGGCTGGTTGGTATAGACCTCCATCGCCAGCTGTTTATCCCCCGACCGCACCCGGGCGGCCCACTCGCCTGCCGGTCTGTTGAGCAAGAAGGCGTGATCGTATCCCTTGGCCTGTTGCTGCTGGGGGTGGCTGAGCCAATCCTGGCCGATCAGACGTTCACGGCGCAGATCGAATGGCCCCGTCACCGGGGTGATGGCAAGCGGCAGGCCCTGTTGATCGATGGCCAGGAAGTGATCGGCATTGAGGCTGATGCTGTGATGGCGCACATCACTGCCATTGGGGTTTTCATCGAGATTGAAGTAGGTGTGACTGGTGAGGCTAACCGGGGTCGGTGCATCGGTCGTGGCCCGAAAATCAACCACCAGGTCGTACTGATCCAGTCGGTACTCTAGGGTAATGCGCAGGTTGCCAGGAAAACCCTGATCCCCGGCCCGAGAGAGCAGCGTCAGCTTAACCCGATCTGTTTCCAGCTCCTTGATCTGCCAGTGCTGGCGATGAAATCCGCCTTGGCCACCGTGCAGGCAGTTGGGGGCCTGGTTGGCATCGAGCGACCAGCGCTGGTCACCGCGCACCAGAGTGGCACCGCCTATGCGGTTGGCAAAGCGCCCCGCCACCGCGCCCAACCACACTTGTTGCGAGGGATAAGCCTCATCGGTGCAGCCCAGCAGTACTTCGCGGCGCTGGCCTGCCACCGGTAGGGTCAGCGAGGTGAGGGTGGCACCAAAATCGAGGCCGCGCAGGCGCAGCCCCTCCTCGTTAGCCAGTTCGAACGGCTTTATGGCGCCGTTCATAGCGTGCCAGCACCGGTGTTGCCGATCCGGCAGACGTAGCCGTCGGCCTGCATCATAAGTGGGCTCATAGTTTTCCCGCCCCCGCGCTGGCGCGGCAGACGTAGCAGTCGGCCTTGCGGCCGGAGAGGGCCGGATACTCCGTTTCGATCGCGGCGATCACCTCAGTCACTTTTTCCGGACGCAGCAGGGCAACCACACAGCCGCCGAAGCCGCCCCCTGTCATCCGTACCCCACCAGCGGTGCCGATGTTGGCTTTGATGATCTCAACCAGCGCATCGATAGCCGGCACGGTGATCTCGAAGTCATCGCGCATGGCGGCGTGAGACTCGGCCATCAACTCGCCGAGGCGAACCAGATCGTCACTCGCCAGTGCATCGGCTGCCGCCAGAGTGCGAGCGTTCTCACCAACCACGTGGCGGGCACGGCGATAGCAGGCGTCATCTAATCCCGCTTTACCGGCTTCCAAGCCAGCCAGATCCAGGTCGCGCAGCGCCTTGACCCCGTAATGACGGGCCGCGGTTTCACACTGCTGACGGCGGGTGTTGTATTCGCTGTCGACCAAGCCGCGGCGCACATTGGAGTTGATGATCAGCACCGCCAAATCGGTTGGCATCGGGATCAGGCGCGTTTCCAAGGATCGGCAGTCGAGCAGCAGGGCATGATCGGTTTTGCCACTGGCAGAAATCATCTGATCCATGATGCCGCAGTTACAGCCGACGAACTGGTTTTCAGCTTGCTGGCCGTTGAGGGCGATCTCGGCCTGGCTTATCTTGAGCCCTTGCGCCTCTTTAAAGGCTTGACCAATCGCCACTTCCAGCGACGCGGAGGAGGAGAGCCCGGCCCCCTGTGGCACGTTGCCTGAGACCACCAGATCAAGGCCGCGCAGGGTATGGCCACGGCCTTGCAGGCACTTGACCACGCCACGAATGTAGTCGCTCCAGCGTTGGTCGGCGTGATGTTCAATCGGTTGGCTTAGGTCGAACTGGTCGCGCTGGTTGTCGTAGTCAGCAGCAATCACCTGCACTAACTGGTCATCGCGCAGGCCGATGGCAACGCAGGTCTCATAGTCAATGGCGCAGGGCAGCACGAAGCCGTCATTGTAGTCAGTGTGTTCGCCGATGAGGTTGACGCGACCAGGGGCGCGTACCAGCAGGTCGGGTGCTTTGGCAAATTGTTCGGCAAAAACGGTGCTGACGCGTTGGCTCGGGATCATAGGGACTCCTCATTGACTTGGTTTTGCTGGGTGTAGTGGATTGGGCTTAAGGCGCGCAGTCGCTCTGCGGCTTGCTCGGGGGTCAGATCGCGCTGGGTCTCGGCCAGCATTTCGAAGCCCACCATGAATTTGCGCACACTGGCGGAGCGCAGCAGTGGCGGATAGAAGTGGGCGTGCAACTGCCATGCTTCGGGGCAATCAGAGTGGGGGGGGGCAAAGTGCCAGCCCATGGAGTAGGGGAAGCTGCACTCGAACAGGTTGTCGTAACGGCTGGTGAGCTCTTTTAATGCGATCGCCAGATCCTGCTGCTGGGCCGGGGTTAAATCTTGCATCGAAGGAACATGGGCCTTGGGCAGCAGCAGGGTTTCGAACGGCCATGCCGCCCAGAACGGCACCACGGCGAGCCAATGTTCGGTCTCCACCACGATGCGCGAGCGATCCGCCAGCTCCCGCTCCACATACTCCAGCAGCATGGGGCGGCCATGTTGCTGGAGCCAGTCCTGTTGGAACTGCTCTTCCCGGGCGATTTCGTTAGGCAAAAAATCACTGCCCCAGATCTGGCCGTGGGGGTGGGGGTTGGAGCAGCCCATGACGGCTCCTTTATTTTCAAAAAGTTGCACCCATTTCCACTGTTGCGACAGCTCGGCGACCTGATCCATCCAGGTGGTGATCACCCCCTCGATAGCGGGCAGCGGTAGCTCGGGCAGGGTTTTGCCGTGATCGGGCGAAAAGCAGATCACCCGGCTGGTGCCGCGAGCGGCCTCCAGCTTCAGCAGGGGATCACCCGCTTGATCGGCCGCCGGGGTATCTTGCATCAGGGCTGCGAAGTCGTTGGTGAACACGAAAGTGCCCTGATAGTCCGGGTTGATGTCACCGGTGACCCGGGTATTGCCAGCACAGAGAAAACAGTCGGGATCGTGGGCCTGCTTGTGGGTCTGAGTGACCTTTTCTACCTGACCCTGCCAGGGTCGCTTGGCCCGGTGGGGGGAAACCAGCACATACTGGCCAGTCAGCGGATTGAAACGGCGATGGGGATGATCAACGGGGTTAAACATCATCTCTCCTGAATAAGGGTTTGATATTATTGAAAGTAGAATCGTTTTAATGGGGAGCAGGATGACCTACTCCTCGTAACCGTTCGGGTTGGCTGACTGCCAGCGCCAGCTGTCGGCGCACATGGCGTCGATATCGCGGGTTGCCATCCAGCCCAGCTCGCGTTGGGCTTTGGCTGGATCTGCCCAGCAGGCGGCGATATCGCCCGTGCGTCGTGGCTCGATGCGATAGGGCAACGGCTTGCCGCAGGCAGCTGCGAACGCGTCGACCAGCTGCAATACGCTTTGGCCCTGGCCGGTACCCAGGTTATAGGTGTGCACCCCGCCTTTGCCGGCGCAGTGTTGCAGTGCCTTGACGTGGCCTTCGGCAAGATCCATCACATGAATATAATCGCGTACGCCAGTGCCATCGGGGGTCGGGTAATCATTGCCAAACACGGCGAGGCAGTCGCGGCGACCAATGGCCACCTGAGTGATATAAGGCATCAGGTTGTTGGGGATGCCCTGCGGGTCTTCACCCATGGTGCCCGATTCATGGGCGCCGACTGGGTTGAAGTAGCGCAGTTGCACCATGCTCCAGTGGGGCTCTGCGGCGTACAGATCTTCCATCACCTGCTCGATGATCAACTTGGACCGGCCATAAGGGTTGGTGGCTGAGCGAGGAAAATGTTCGTGGATTGGTACTGACGCCGGATCGCCATAGACGGTGGCCGACGAGCTAAAGACCAGGGTGTTAACCTGACAGGCTTTCATGGCTCGCAGCAGAACCAGGGTGCCGGTCAGGTTGTTTTCATAGTAGTCGAGGGGGATCTGGGTTGACTCACCGACGGCCTTGAGAGCGGCAAAGTGGATAACCGCCTCGATCTGCTCATCCCGCATCACTTGCTCAAGCAGGGCGCCATCACGAATGTCACCACGATAAAAGCGAGGTTGGCGACCGGCAATGGCGGCAATGCGATCGAGCACTGCGAGCTTACTGTTGGACAGATTATCGAATAGTACCGGCTCATGGCCGGCAGCCATCAAAGCGAGTGTGGTGTGACTGCCAATATAGCCACAGCCACCGGTGACCAGAATCTTCATCCTTTTTCCCCAAGCAGGTTAGTTGCTTTGCAGTGTAAACGAGCCATTACCCGCAAACTGTGACCACCTCGACAATTGGTGTAATCGGTTACATTCAGGCGGTCCGGTATCGCGATTTTGCTGGTGTGGGATCTCCCTTGCAAAAACATACACTGGACGGTTTCTGGTGTCAGATTCTCTCTGTGATGGCCCGGTGCGGCAGTATACTGGTGCCCATTGTGGATCATGAGAAGTGAAAATAAATGAGCACCATCAAGGATGTAGCCCGTCTCTCCCAGGTCTCAGTGGCTACCGTATCACGGGTATTGAATAACTCCCCCAAAGCCAGTGCCGCCGCGCGCCGTGCGGTTGAGGCCGCCATGGCCGAGCTCGGTTATACCCCCAATGCCAATGCCAGAGCCTTGGCGAATCAGTGTTGTGACACCTTCGGGGTCGTGGTGGGGGATGTGGCGGACCCCTTCTTTGGTGCACTGGTGAAAGGGGTTAGCTCGGTGGCCACTGAGCAGGGGCTGCATCTATTAATGGGCAATGGTTTGCATACGGCCAAGGCAGAGCGAGAGGCGATCGAGCTGTTGATCGCTCGCCGTTGTGAAGGGTTAGTGGTTCACAGCAAAGCCCTGAGCGATGACGAGTTGCTGCAATATGCCCACCGTATTCCCGGGATGGTATTGATCAACCGTGACATACCGGCCCTGGCCGGGCGCTGTATTGCTCTTAATAATCAACTCGGTAGCGCCTTGGCGACCCGCCACATGCTGGCGCATGGCCATCGCAAGATTGCTTATCTGGGGTCCAATCATCCCATTGAGGATGCCCGTTCGCGCTTGCAGGGCTATCGGGATGCCCTTCTCGAAGCCGGTATGGCGCAAGATAGCGAGCTGATTGAATATGCCCAACCTAACGAAGAGGGTGGCGAGTATGCCACCCTTAATCTGCTGGCCAAGGGGTGTTTGCCGACCGCCATCGTCGCTTATAACGACGCCATGGCCGCCGGTGCGCTCTCGGTATTGGCTGACAACCGGATCCAGGTGCCGGAAGAGGTATCGGTGATAGGTTTTGACGATATCATTTTTGCCCGCTATCTGCGGCCCAAGTTGACCACTATGCGTTACCCCATCGAGTTGATGGCGGCCCAGGCCGCTCGGCTATCATGGTCTCTTATTCAGGGGGAGCCCGCCCCGGCTCAGTCTCGCATCTATAACCCGCTGTTGATCAGCCGTCAGTCAGTGGCGCCCTGTATCACCCGCTAGCACGTTATGGCACTTTGCTGACCCTGCTGCGTCACATTCTCTCGCTGATTGTTACCGGTTACACTAATTGCCTGTCAGGTCACAGCAAGGGGCCATATTTTTGGTTACCCTCTTGCCCCTGTTCTTTGTTTGGGCATATTCAGGCCCTGCTTGGCGGGGCGATGGCTGCCCGGTCAGGTTCACCGTAGTTGACGTCACCGGGCGATAAAGACCCGGGTACGCGGGCAGTCGCAGTTGAGGGGTAATCATGAATAACATCATCACGCTCAGTGGTCAGCAAACCGATCTGTTAATCAACCTTGAGCAAGGGGCTGAACTTATCCATTGGGGTACCAAATTGCGTCAGCCCCACGCGACTCAGAATAAGGCGCTAGTGCGCGCAGTGCCTTATGGTCGGCTGGATGTCGACGTGCCTTTAACCCTGTTTCCTGATGCCGGGCGTGGGGTTTTCAGCTCTCCCGCCCTTGAGGGGCACCGTAACGGCTTGGACTGGTCGCCTGTTTTCACGCTGGTGGAGGTTGATCATCAGCCCCATGCGCTGACGCTGATCAGTGAAGATAAGGTCGCCAAGCTGACGTTGATTAGCGAGCTGGCGGTCGATCCGGCGAGTGATGTCGTCAGTGTGCGCCACACCTTGCGCAATGATGCCAAAGCCCCATTTTGTGTAAACCGCTTGGCCACAACCTTGCCACTGCCGGCCAGCGCCAGCGAATGTCTCTCGTTTTATGGTCGCTGGGTGAATGAGTTTCAACAGCATCGACACTCGCTGCAACATGGTGGTTACCAGCAGGAAAACCGGCGTGGTCGTACGTCCCACGAGCACTTTCCAGCATTGATCGCCGGCAGTCAGGGGTTTGATGAACAGCATGGTGAGGTATGGGGTGCCCACCTGGCCTGGAGTGGTAATCACCGGATGCGGGTTGATGTCAAAGCGGATGGTCGCCGTTTTCTGCAGGCCGAAGCGCTTTATTACCCCGGAGAGATCACGTTGGCGCAGGGCGAAACGGTCAGCACGCCCTGGCTATATGCCACTTATAGCCGCTGTGGTTTGAATCTGATGAGTCAGCAGTTTCACCACTTTGTCAGAAGTCAGCTGTTGCACTTTCCTGATCGCCATTCCGGTCACAAGATGCGGCCGGTTCATCTCAACACCTGGGAGGGGATCTATTTTGACCACGATCCCGCCTATATCATGCAAATGGCCACTGCAGCGGCCAGCATGGGGGTGGAGCGGTTTATCATTGACGATGGCTGGTTCAAAGGGCGAAATAATGACAAGGCCGCGCTGGGGGACTGGTATCTGGATGAGCAAAAATACCCGCAAGGGTTGGAGCCAGTGATTGCTCATGTATTGGCGCAAGGCATGGAGTTCGGCATTTGGGTTGAACCTGAGATGATCAACAAAGACTCCGACCTGTATCGCCAGCATCCGGACTGGTTGCTGGCGCTGCCTGCCTATGAGCAGCCGACCGGGCGCAACCAGTATGTGCTCGATCTGCAAAACCCTGCGGTCTTTGCTTATCTGTCAGAGCGGCTCGATGCGTTGTTAAGCCGATACCCTATTAGCTATCTGAAGTGGGATATGAACCGTGAAGTGGTGCAACCCGGCCATCACGGACAGGCCGCTCAGCATGCCCAGGTGCATAACTTCTATCGCTTGATCGATGAGCTCAAGGCCAAACACCCACAGGTTGAAATTGAGTCTTGTGCCGCCGGTGGTGGCCGGATCGATTTTGAAGTTCTGAAAAGAGTGCAGCGTTTTTGGCCATCAGATAATAATGACGCCTTGAATCGTCAAACCATTCAGCGTGGTTTTAGCTACTTTTTCCCACCCGAAGTCATGGGTTCTCATATCGGGGCGCGTCACTGTCATGCCACGCGTCGGGTATCGGATATCCATTTTCGCGGGATCACCGCCTTGTTTGGTCATATGGGGATCGAGCTGGACCCAGTTAAAGAGTCGGACGAGGAGAAGGCAGGCTTTGCCAAGTACATTGCCTTGCACAAACAGTACCGATCACTTTTGCACAGTGGCACCACGTATCGGATTCCCAGTGATGATAGCGCTCAGGTGATCCACGGAGTGGTGGCCACCGATCGTTCCGCAGCCCTCTTGATGGTGGCCATGCTGGATATGCAGACTTATGCCCTTGGTGGCGTCTTACGGGTGCCTGGATTGGACCCAGCCGCCCATTATCGGGTGAGAGTGGTCGCCCATGCAGATAACTTCCATCAGGGATTGGTCAGCCAGCAGCCTGCCTGGACCCTTGAGGGCATCGATCTGACGGGTGAATGGTTGGGGGAGGTGGGTGTCGCCATGCCGGTGCTGGATCCCTCTTCAGCCATGTTGGTGGAGTTTACGATGCTGTGATCCGGTCTATGGCATTCGGTATCGGGCCCTCCTGATACCATCCCTCCTCTCAAGGGGCGGTTATCGCCCCTTATATTTCGTTGCTTTCGATCTCCGGTCTGCTTCCTCCTGTCGCGTTACTCCCCTTCATGACGACTGTTTTACTCGTTGCTGCTGTTGGCTCGGCCATCGCTGAGCGTCGATCTTGGGATGGGTGGGGCCGCTCGCTCCGGCTGGCTTTTGTGATCCCCTTGGCAGAAATGACACTGGGACTAGCTGTTTGTGGTATCGGTTACATTAAGTGCCTGTCAGGTCACATTAACCAGGGGGGCGATCACTTACTCTTGCTGCCAGACAGGGGGGGGAACTCACCTACACAATCGGCTTGATATGCAATGGTTGGATACTCTATGAGCATGGAAAAACTGTTCGGATTGAATAAGAATTTGGTGATGTTTGGTGCCATTTTCTTTCTGTACTTTTTCATTATGGGGGCCTATTTCCCGTTTTTCCCCATCTGGTTACATGATGTAAACGGTATCAGTAAGGCTGATACTGGTATTGTTTTTGGTACCATTTCACTGTTTGCACTGCTCTTTCAGCCCATCTTCGGCTTGGTGTCTGACAAGCTGGGCCTCAAAAAGCACCTGCTTTGGATCATCATAGGGTTGCTGATCTTCTTTGCCCCATTCTTTTTGTATGTGTTAGCCCCTCTGCTCAAGATGAATATCTATCTGGGGTCGGCGGTCGGCGGTTTGTATATCGGCTTCGTGTTTGCTGGTGGTGCCCCAGCGATTGAGGCCTATGTTGAGAAGGTCAGCCGTTCCAGCCAGTTTGAATTTGGCCGCGCCCGTATGTTTGGTGCCATTGGTTGGGCCCTGTGCGCATCTATCGTCGGCATCATGTTTACCATCAATAATGAATTTGTGTTCTGGATGGGATCGGCCTTTGCGGTGGTGATGGCCGTGCTGTTTTACTTTATCAATCCAGGCCGCGGTGGCACCAACGAAGTGCTCGATAGCATAGGTGCTAATCAAAAGGGCTTTAGCATCAAGCTGGCGATGGGGCTGCTCAAGCAATCCAAATTTTGGTTTTTCTGTCTCTATGTGATTGGGGTTGCCTGTACCTACGACGTGTTTGACCAACAGTTTGCCAACTTCTTTACCGAATTTTTCGATACCAAAGAAGAAGGTACCCGTTACTTTGGTTATGTCACCACCATGGGTGAGCTGCTTAACGCCACCATCATGTTTTTTGCCCCGCTGATCGTAAACCGGATCGGGGGTAAGAATGCCTTGTTAATCGCCGGTTCTATCATGTCCATACGTATTATCGGCTCCTCGTTTGCCGAGACCGTCAGTCATGTGGTGCTGTTGAAAACCTTACACATGCTGGAAGTACCATTCCTGCTAGTCGGCACCTTCAAGTACATCACCAGTGAATTTGATGTGCGTTTCAGCGCCACCATCTGGTTGATTGGCTATCAGTTCTCCAAGCAGTTGGCCACCATGTTTATGTCCGTGTGGGCCGGTTCTATGTACGACGTGATGGGCTTTCGCGAAACCTACCTGATATTGGGTCTGATAGCGGCTACCTTCACCTTCATTTCGGTATTCACCTTGTCTGGGGTTGGCCCTTTGGGGTTGCTCAAAGGCAAATCTGTGGTGACCAAGGTAGCAACTAGCCACTAAGTGGTGGTTTGGCGAAACAAGATTAAAGATGGGTGCTAATGTGAATAACACTATGACATTACAACAGATTATCCGCCGTGCCGATTGGCAAACCCAGGCTGTGACCAGCATTAATCGCTTGGCGGCACATACTCCACTGGCCAGTTGGCGCAGTGAGGGCGATGCCCGTCAGGATGTGCCATCAAAAGCAAAAATCAGCCTTGATGGGCAGTGGCAGTTCAGCCATTTTGCCGCCCCTGAATTAGTGCCTGAGCAGTGGTTGGTGGCGGATCTGGCCGATGCGTGCCCGATCAGAGTGCCTGGTAACTGGCAGCTAGATGCGGCGTATCCGGCGGCGCGCCCGCACACCGATGGGCCGATTTATACCAACATCAAATACCCGTTTCCTTGCCTGCCGCCACAGGTGCCGGCCGACAACCCGACCGGCTGTTACTCCCATGAGTTTGAGTTGCCGGCCAACTGGCTGGCCGAGGGCCAGACCCGGATCGTGCTCGATGGGGTCAGCAGTGCCTTTTATCTGTTCTGTAACGGCCAGTGGGTCGGCTATTCACAAGATAGCCGCCTGGCGGCTGAGTTTGAGTTAACCCCCTATCTGCAGCCGGGTCGCAACCGGCTGGCGGTGCTGGTGCTGCGCTGGTCTGATGGCTCTTATCTGGAAGATCAGGATATGTGGTGGCTGTCGGGGATCTTCCGCTCCGTGAGTTTGCTGCACAAACCACAGCGCCATCTGACCGATGTTCGGGTGACACCAACCCTTGATGCCTGTTATCGGGACGGTAGCCTGCAGATCGTACTGCAAGCGGCCAACAGTGAAGGGCTATCGGTCTCGGCCGCGTTGTTTGATGGTGAGCAATTGCTGGTTCGTCACACCGTGCCCTTGGGTACCGATCGCATCGATGAGAAGGGTTGTTATGACGATCGCGCCGAGTTTGCCCTGCCGGTGCGCGAGCCACGGCAGTGGAGTGCCGAAACCCCGCACCTCTATCGCCTCACCGTCAGCTTGCTCGATGAGCAAGGAGCCTTGATTGAGTGTGAAGGTTACGATGTCGGTTTTCGTCGGGTCGAGATCAGCGGTGGGCTGCTGCGGGTCAATGGTAAACCGATCCTGATCCGCGGTGCTAACCGCCACGAACATGATCCCGCCAGCGGTCACGCCATTGATGTAGCGGGGATGGAGCGGGATCTGCTGCTGATGAAGCAGCATAACTTCAATGCGGTGCGTTGCTCTCACTACCCCAATCATCCCGAGTTTTACCGCCTGTGTGACAGGCTCGGTCTGTATGTGGTCGATGAGGCTAACCTTGAAACCCACGGCATGACGCCGATGAACCGGTTATCCAATGATCCTGCCTGGAGCAATGCGTTCCTCGAACGTATTACCCGACTGGTCAGCCGCGACTTTAACCACCCCAGCATCATTATCTGGTCGCTCGGTAATGAATCCGGTTATGGCGCGGCGCACGATGCCATGTATGGCTGGGTAAAACGTCATGATCCCAGTCGTCCGGTGCAATATGAAGGGGGTGGGGCAGACACGCCGGCCACTGACATCATCTGCCCCATGTATGGCCGTACCGATCAGGATCAGCCGTGCAGCGCGGTGCCAAAATGGGCGATCAAGAAGTGGATCGGTCTGCCCGGTGAGACCCGGCCATTAATTCTTTGTGAATATGCCCACGCCATGGGCAATAGCCTGGGGGGCTTTGCCCACTACTGGCAGGCGTTTCGTGACCATCCGCGCTTGCAAGGGGGGTTTGTCTGGGATTGGGTTGATCAGGGGCTCGATAAATACACCGATGATGGCCGTCACTACTGGGGCTATGGCGGCGATTTTGGTGAAGTACAAAACGATCGCCAGTTCTGTATTAACGGTCTGATTTTCCCCGATCGTACGCCACACCCCGCCCTGTTCGAGGCCAAGCGGGCCCAGCAACCTTTTGTGATGGCCCTGACCCAGCGTCAGCCACTGACCATTACTGTCGCCAGCGATTACCTGTTTCGCAGCACCGACAATGAGTTGTTGTGCTGGACGATTTGCCAGGATGGCGAGCCGGTTGCCAGCGGTGAATTACCGCTGCAACTGGCGGCCGGTGAGCAGCAGACCCTGACCTTGCTGGCGCAATTGCCGGCCTTCCCCGCCGGCAGCCTGGCCTGGGTAACGGTCTCGATCATTCAGCCTGTGGCAACCCCTTGGTCCGATGCTGGCCATGAGGTGGCCACCCAGCAATTTATGCTACCGGTGCCGCTGGCGTTGCCAGTGAACGAGGCAAATCGGCAAGCGGTGGTGTTTGCACCACACCCGAGTGGTTGGCAGATCGACGCGGGTGCCAGTCGCTGGCTGCTGGATAACACCAGTGGTCGCATCAGTAGTTGGCTCAAGCAGGGGCGAGAGCAACTGCGGGCCCCCGTGTGCGATCACTTCTACCGGGCGCCGCTGGATAACGACATTGGTACCAGTGAGGCAGATCATGCCGATCCGAATGCCTGGATTGCGCGCTGGCAGCAGGCCGGTCTCGCCAATCTGACCCACCGCTGTCTGGCGGTACAGGTGGATGCAGAGCGGGGTCAGGCTCAGGTTGAACATGGCTACTTTGCCGATGATCAGCTGATGATATTGACCCGCTGGCACCATCAATTTGGCGCCAATGGTGAAATGACGGTCAAGGTAGTGGTCGACCTGGCCGAGAGTGTGCCCTCCTTGCCCCGGATCGGTGCCAACCTCTGGCTGGTAGAGGAGAGCGAGAGCGTCCAGTGGTTGGGGCGTGGCCCCCATGAAAACTATCCGGATCGTTGTCTGGGGGCGGATCTTGGCCGCTGGTTGCAGCCGCTGGCAGCACTGCATACCCCTTATATCTTCCCCACTGATAACGGATTGCGTTGCGATACTCGCGAGTTGCAACTCGGTCAGCTGACCGTCACTGGCCAGTTCCATTTCAGTGTCAGTCGCTTTAGCCAGCAGCAGTTGGCGGCGGCGCGGCATCAGACTGACCTGGTGGCGCAAGGGGGCGTGCACCTGTGTCTGGATGGCTTTCACATGGGGGTAGGTGGTGATGACTCCTGGAGTCAAAGCGTGCGTCCAGAGTTTTGGCTCAAGCCCGGCCAATATCACTGGCACTGGGCGCTGCGCTAACAAGCAGCCGCCTTCATTCGCCCCATCAGGCGTCACTGTTCAAGCCCGGCATCTTGCCGGGCTTTTGTATGGCGGGCCCAGGCTCAAGCGCTCGCCGGAGCCATTTTCTTACCGATAACAAAGTGTTTTTTTTGTAATCGTTTCCAACTCGTCGTTGCGATCACGTTTCATTATTTTTGTGTGGTTTACATTACCGTAACCCTGCCCGCTACGGTGACAGGCGTACCCTACCGAAAGTCAGATAACGTGATTGGAGTATGACAATGAAAAAACTCACCACCGTTGCCACCTTGCTGATGGGCCTGATGGCCGGCGCCACTGCTCATGCTGAAAC
>JBOFSK010000198.1:0-2728 GCA_051651505.1 Aeromonas sp. | reverse complement strand
GGATCAGGTCCACCCCGGCGCGGATAATCAGCACCCCCATGTTGACCAGCTTGACGCAGACCCACATAAAGGTGATGAGCAGGATCAGTTTGAGCACAGTCTGGAAGGCTTCCAGGAAGTTCTGCTCGAGCTGGGCGGTAAGGCCATTGGCGCTGCTCATCAGCCAGGTGTAGACCTCGCGCACAAACGGGATGCGGCTTGGCATCTCCAGTACATCCAGGGCGGCAGGGAGTGCCTGGAAGATGACGATGCTGCCGAATAGGATCAGAATGACACCGATGGCGATGCCGAGGAAAAAGCCGAACTGTCTCATGGAAGGCTCCAAGATTAACTGCGTGAGATTGAAGATAGCCGCCAATAGTAGGGAGTGCCCTGCTTCATCGCAATCTTCCGTGCACCGCCATCGCGGTGGGAACGGCGGCGATCCGGCCGCTACCATTGCCCAACTATCTGATTTCTGGGAGGCTTGTCGCCATTGAGCATAGGGAAAGCAAATTGATGTCGAGAACCCTCTTTTTACTGTTGCTGACGCTGATTGCCGCTGCGCCAGCCTTGAGTGCCGAGCAGGCTGCCCCCGCGGCGGCGGCCTGTACCATTCGCCATCAGGATCAGCTGCTGTTGGTACAGGATCGCATCTCCTCCCGCTACAGCCTGAGCGGTGGCTATATAGACAGCGGTGAAAGTCCGCAACAAGCGGCGTTGCGCGAGCTCTATGAAGAAACCGGCCTGCGGGGCGAGGTAGTACAGGAGCTGGGCCGCTGGCAGCGGGCAGTTATCTTCGCCTGCCGCACCCTCGAACCGATCGCCGCCCAGCAAGGCACAGCTTTTGTCTCCATCTTGCAGGCCCCCAATCTGGGGGGCGAGATCCTCAATGCCCGGCTGATCGCCATCGACCAGCTCCCTCGTGCGCAGCGCCGCTTCCCGGATCAGCTCGACTGGCTGCAATCCCGGCTCGCCGGAGTGCCCGAGAGCGAGGTGCGCTGGCAGAGCGATTTCGTGGCGCAGGGCCGCGCGCTGCACCGGGCCGAGATCCCGCTGATGATGGGGTTGCAGCAGGGGTTGGGGCCCGATGTCTGGTGGCTGTCGGTCAGTAATCTGTTTGGTTCAGGGGGCTTTCAGCTTGCCCTGATACCTTTGCTGCTGCCGTTGCTGGGGTGGCCACGGCTGCGTCAGTTATTGTTTGTCATGCTGTGGCTTGGGCTGCTGGTGCAAGGGAGCAAGGAGGGAATTGGCTGGCCACGGCCCTTCCATTTGCAACCGCTGCTGGCTGTCCACAGTGCTCAGGGCTTTGGTATGCCGAGTGGCCATACCGCCTCGGCGCTGCTCTTTTGGGGCGCGCTGCTTGGCTGGTTATGGCCGACCCCGCGCTGGCAGGCGCTCTCGCTGGCCCTGCTGCTGGCGTTGGTCACTGGTCTGGCACGGGTCTGGCTCGGGGTGCACTTTATCTCCGATGTGGCGGTGGGCTTGCTGATTGGCGGCGTGTTGCTGGCGGTTCGCCCCTGCTGGCGACTGGATGGGCGTGCGGCAGGTTGGTTGCTCCTGATTGCAATCAGCCTGCTGATCGCGGCCGGGGCTCACTCGACCCATCTGGGCGGGATGGGGTTGGCAGCACTCGGCCTTTGGCTCGGTGGGCTGGCCCCCCTGGCCCGTGATGGTTATTCGCCGCTTCT
The DNA here is from genome assembly GCA_051651505.1 of Aeromonas sp. Taxonomy (GTDB): domain Bacteria; phylum Pseudomonadota; class Gammaproteobacteria; order Enterobacterales; family Aeromonadaceae; genus Aeromonas. The sequence continues at coordinate 1,058 of JBOFSK010000198.1, read as the reverse complement.
AACCGGTGGGGGGACGCTGATCGGGGGCGTCCTGATCGGCGCCATGCTGGGGGGGTTGCCGCTGCTGACCAGCAGTTCGCTCACTATCCTACTTGGCCAGTTATTACTCTTTTTCGGGCAGGGGCTCTGGTTGAGCGCTGGCCTCTGGTGGATACTCTCGTTCTTGCAAAACGACTCACGACCCAAGGGCAAATGCCCACACAAGGGAAATTTATGAATGTGAAAAAAGTGGATTTGGCCAAGACAACCTTGGGGGTGCTGTTTCTCAGTATCCTGATTATCTCCTGCTTTATGGTGTTGCAGCCGTTTCTGCCGGCACTGGTGTGGGCCACCATGATCACCATCGCCACTTGGCCGCTGATGTTGATGATGCAGCGTCTGCTGGGTGGCAAGCGGATGCTGGCCGCGCTGTTTATGACGCTGGTGCTGCTGCTGATATTTGTTATCCCGCTCTTTATGACCCTGGCTAATTTGGCAGAGAAGGCCCCCGCACTGATTGCGCTGGCGACCGACATCAGTCATTCGCCACCGCCCAAGCTACTTTGGCTGCAAGACGTGCCATTGGTGGGCGACAAGCTCTATGACTTTTGGCAACAAATTCTGGCAAGCGGTGGTCAGGTGCTGTTTGCCAAACTGGCCCCCTATTTTGGCCAGACTGCCCGCTGGCTGGCCTCTCAGGCCGGTAATCTGGGGCTCTTGTTCGTCCATTTTCTGCTCACCGTTGGTATCTGTGGGGTGCTCTATCACTCAGGTGAAATGGTGGCGACCGGCATTCGCCGCTTTGCTCACCGGCTGGCCGGTCAGCGTGGTGACAATGCCACTGTGCTGGCCTCTCAGGCGATCCGCGCCGTGGCGATGGGGGTGGTGGTGACCGCGCTGGTGCAATCCTCGGTGGCTGGGGTTGGTCTGCTGATCGCCGGTATCCCTTACACCATGGTGTTGGTGGTGGTGATGTTCTTGCTGATCGTCGCCCAGATCGGCCCCTTCCCGGTGCTGATCACCTGTGTCGGTTATCTCTACTGGAGTGGCGACACCACCTGGGGCACCTTCTTGCTGGT
>JBOFSK010000197.1:0-14584 GCA_051651505.1 Aeromonas sp. | reverse complement strand
GAGCGCACCGCCCTTCAGATAAGCGGAGAGTAGCTCGCCTCCTTTAAGACTGATGGCGATCAGCGCCAGGGTCTCGATCAGGCTGAAGGTGGTGAGGGGGCGTTCCATGTCGGGCATCTCGAAGCCTTTGGGAGCTTCATCCTTGTTGTGCTCTTCACCGGGCACCTGCACTTTCTTCACCAGATAGCGGGCTACCGGCCCCCCGATCAATCCCCCCAGTACCAGGCCGAAGGTAGCGCAGGCGATGGCGAGCTCGGCGGCGGATTGCACCCCGTACTTCTCGGAGAAGATGGCACTCCAGGCTGCGCCAGTGCCGTGTCCGCCGGAGAGGGTGATGGAGCCTGCCAGCAAGCCCATGTGAGGATCCAGACCAAGCAGGGTTGCCAGGCCTACCCCCAGACTGTTTTGCATGATCAGCAGGCCCGTGACCACCAGCAGGACAGTCGCGACAGCTTTGCCACCGCGTTTGAGGCTGCCAAGATCGGCGGAGAGGCCGATAGAGGCAAAAAATGCCAACATCAGCGGCGTTTGCAAGCTGGTATCAAATTGCAACCCCAGGCCCATAGTAGAGCGCAGTAGCAGCAGCACCAGGGCGACCACCAAGCCGCCGGCAACCGGTTTGGGGATGTTAAAGGTGCGCAGCAGTCCGACTCGGGTCACCAGCACTCGGCCAAGCAGCAACACCAGGGTCGCCGAGACCAGGGTGGTGTAGGAATCAAGTTGTATCATTCAGTACTCCCATGTTGATTGGCTGTGTCTTTCGTTGATCAAGACTCACAGATTCAGCCGGGATAAAAATAGTGTGGCTTATATACCAACTAAAGAAGGGGAAATATCCCCGCCCCATGAAAATGGGGCCTATGCGGACCTGCAATCTGCAGGCATCCAGGTGAGATTTATGAAATAACCTGCCCGATAGTAGCAAAAAACACCGCTTATATCCATATTCTTCAGATTTATGGTCTTTTTTATGACTTATTGTGATATTTAGCACTCTGATCGTGATGGCTCGCGGATCGGTGATTTCGGTTATCGTGCGGCGGCTATTTGGGGCGGTTGTCGCTATCATTCGCCGGATGCAGGCCCAGCTGGCAAACTGCCGCTGGGATCGAAAGCGCATGGCGTGTGTGTCATGTGCATATTTTTTGCGGGTGTTCAGTCTAATAAAGAGGAAAGGGTGTGAAGAAGTCTATCTACATTGCTTACACAGGCGGCACCATTGGGATGCAGCGTTCCGACCATGGCTATGTGCCGATGGTGGGCTTTATGGAAGACTGTCTGGCGCGGATGCCTGAGTTTCATCGCCCCGAGATGCCCAATTACCATATTCATGAATATGCCCCGCTTATCGACTCCTCCGATATGACCCCGGCCGATTGGCAGCGGATTGCCGAGGATATCAAGAACAACTATGACAACTACGATGGTTTCGTGATCCTGCACGGCACCGACACCATGTCATTCACCGCGTCGGCCCTCTCTTTCATGCTGGAAGATCTGCACAAGCCGGTCATTATCACCGGCTCCCAGATCCCGCTGGCCGAGCTGCGCTCTGACGGTCAGCAGAATCTGCTCAACGCGCTCTATATCGCGGCCAACTATCCGATCCATGAGGTGACGCTGTTTTTCAACAACCAGCTCTATCGCGGCAACCGCAGCAAGAAGGTCCATGCTGACGGCTTCCACGCCTTCGACTCACCTAACTACCCGCCACTGCTTAACGCTGGCATCGCCATCTCGCTGGCAGCCGGTGAGCTGGGCGAGCCGTCCGAGCGGCCGCTGGTGTTGCATAATATTACCCCGCAACCTATCGGCGTGGTCACCCTCTATCCGGGCATTTCCAGCGAGGTGATTGCCAACATTCTGCAGCAGCCGGTGAAAGCGCTGATCCTGCTGTCGTTCGGGGTGGGCAATGCGCCGCAGAACCCGGCCATGCTGGCACTGCTCAGTGAGGCCTCGGCTCGTGGCGTCATCATAGTCAACTTAAGTCAGTGTCTGCACGGTAAGGTCAATATGGGGGGATATGCGACCGGTAATGCTCTCTCCCGGGCCGGGGTCATCTCGGGCTTTGACATGACCGCCGAGGCGGCGCTCACCAAGCTGCACTTTCTGTTGAGCCAAGCGCTGCCCTCCCACCGTATTCGTGAGCTGATGCAGCAATCATTACGCGGTGAACTGACGCCCTAAGCGGTGGTGAGTACGGGGCTTTGCGGGGTAAACAAGGGGGGAGCCATGATGGCTCCCCCCTTGGTTTGTTGCGCTCGCGATACCCCATATTGAGCCAACCATCAGTGATGGAGGTTAACCCGGACTATCAGCTCTTCCGCAGGTTGGGGGTCGTCACGAAACAGCCGCTTGAGCTCGCTTTTGCTTTTCATCACAATCTCGCCGTCGCGGCCTATGTTCATGTGCTCGGGATGGTCGAGGTGCATCGCTTGCCAGGCCATCACCGCCTGCAGGGAGGTGGCTTTCTGCTCGTCTGTGAGGGGCTTGCCATCTGGCCACTTGCCCAGTTCGACCGCGGTCTTGAGCCGTTGATACACCTCTTTGGGCATCTGCCTGATGACTTGTTGAAACTCGCCTGGTTGAAATGACATCTGGCTTCTCCTTGAATAGTGGGCTATTACCTGCAATCAGGCGGGCCGATCCCGGTGTATCAGGTTGGCAGCGGTGTAAGCGGCCATTCGCTAAGGGCGACATCCGCTCTGCTGCGCTTGGTGAGTGACTGATCGTGCCCCCCTGTTCATTCACCTGGTTAGCGCAAACCTAAATTCGTCGAATGCAAATCAGGATAGGGGGAGGGATTTCGTTATATGATTCTGCAATCGCCTGCGGATATAGCGCCATCATTGTAATGATTGTGTAATCAGCTTGCTAGTTTTTGGTGGCTCCATCAGACCCCTTCGTTACTGATAAGATGTGATTCATGGCTTATTTCTCTTTGCGACAGATATGTTTGCTGCTTTTAATCGGCCTTACGGTGATGGGGTGCGATCGTGCTCCTAACCACCCCATTTTTGGCAAGCCTGACGATGTTTGCCGCCAGCACCTCGAGCTTTGCCAAGATCTTGAGGACGATGAGTGGTGCAGTGATGCGCGACGTGATGTGATTAGTAGTCGTCTCCATCTGAAAGAGGAGGGGACGGATCGGCGCAAGTATCAGTTGATGCGCCACCTTGAGCGCTACCTTATGTGTGTCGAGAACGCCATCAGTATCGAATATACCCGGGGCTCGGGTAAGAATACCCCTCGGGTGGAGGGGATGCTGGCCGCCAGTCGCCAGCTGGCCCAGCTTGATGAGGCCACGCGTCATTCTCCTGATCCTTATCTGCTGTTGTGGCACTGGGGCAACAATACTAACGAGTTGGCCCGCCAGCAATTTTTGGCATTGGAAGGAAGCCCGCAGCTAGAGGAGCCAGATCTGCAATTAGTGCTTGCGGGCACCTATGCCAAGCATAATGCCACCAAAGCCATTGCCATCTTGCATCACGGACTCTCGCTTTATCGGGAAGGGGACAAGATTAATAGCCGGTTGCTGACGTCCCTGAGTACTCTTTACATGGGGCAGAAACAGTATGGGCTGGCCTATTTATGGGGCAAAGTGAGCAAATCATTTCAAGATGCCAATGCCCCTGAGGTTTCCGCTGAACGTTTTGGCATCTATCACTCCCTGCGCCAAGCGGAACTGGCTGGCTACGATGAGCAGGCGGCCGTGATAGTGCAGCAGATCAAGCTCGGCAATTACCAGAACTGAGGGGATGATGATGACACACACTCTGGTCCGCGGCTGGCCTGCACCGTTCGCATTTTCCTTTGTTCATGGGGACGTGATCATCGATGGCCGCACCCTCGAGCGGCTCACCGTACGCGCAGTGGTGTCCCGTGATAATGGGCTGTTATTGGTCCACTCCCGAGTTAACGGTGATCTGATGTTCCCAGGTGGTGGCGTCGAGGCGGGCGAAAGCCATGGTGCCGCACTGGCCCGGGAACTTAAGGAGGAGTGCGGAGCTGAACTGTTGGCGGTGGGGCCCTTGCTCGGTGAGACCCGGGAGTATCGCGCAGCCCGTGAGCCGGGTTTTGATGCTTATTGTATTCACTCCCTCTACTACCGTTGCCAGATTGGCGAGCAACTGGTGGCGCCGCAGCCGCAGCCTTACGAAATAAGGCTCGGCTTTGAGCCGGGTTGGTTTGTCCTCGACGACGCGCTGCAAACTAACAAGACCCTATTGGCAGGCCCCTCTCCTCAATGGACGGCGCGCGAGACCCGCGTATTGGCTCAGTTGCAGCGTTGGCACCAGCAGGGGCTCTTTGGTAGTGGCTGAATCGATGGGGGCACCATCGCCTCTGTATTGCATCACGCACCACACGAAAAAGAGCGCCAATAGGCGCTCTTTTTTTTGCTATCCATCAGGTGCAGAGGTTACTTGACCTCTTCCCCTTTCGCCTGCAGATCGGCGTGGTAGGAAGAGCGTACGAAGGGACCGCAGGCGGCATGGCTAAAGCCGAGCGCCATCGCAACCTCTTTGAGCTCGTCAAACTCTGCAGGCGGCACGTAGCGCTTGACCGGCAGGTGATGACGGCTCGGCTGCAAATATTGTCCCAGGGTCAGCATATTGACACCGTGCTCGCGCAAATCGGTGAGCACCTGCACTATCTCTTCGTTGGTCTCACCAAGACCCATCATGACACCGGATTTGGTTGGCACATGGGGGTGCATCTCTTTGATCCGGCGTAGCAGTTCCAGTGACCACTTGTAGTCGGCCCCCGGGCGGGCCACCCGGTACATGCGCGGGGCGGTTTCCAAGTTATGGTTGAACACATCCGGCGGCGTTTCACGGAACACCTCAAGCGCCTGCTCCATCCGGCCACGAAAATCCGGAGTCAGGATCTCGATGCGGGTCTGCGGGCTGTGCTCGCGGATCTGTTTGATGCAGTCGGCAAAGTGCTGGGCGCCGCCATCACGCAGGTCATCCCGGTCTACCGAGGTGATCACCACGTATTTCAGCCCCATCTCCTTGATGGTGAGTGCCAGCTTCTTCGGTTCATCCGGGTCAAGGGCGAGTGGGCGCCCATGGGCCACGTCGCAGAAGGGGCAGCGGCGAGTACAGATGGCACCCATGATCATAAAGGTCGCGGTGCCATGGTTAAAGCACTCCGCCAGATTGGGGCAGGAGGCCTCTTCACAGACCGAGTGCAGCTTGTTCTTGCGCAAGGTGCTCTTGATGTGGTCGATCTTCTGGCTGGAGGGGGGCAGTTTTATCCGCATCCAGTCTGGCTTGCGAAGAATTTCTTCGCTCGGATCCGGCATAAATTTCACCGGGATCAGGGCCATCTTGTCGCCATCGCGTAGCTTGACGCCCGGCTCCATACGAACGGGTTTGCTCATGATTCACTCTCGGTATTTGTTATTGTTTGATTGATAGCTGTCGAGCTTGTTGGCAAGCCCGGATCAACGCCCGCCGGGTGGGCCAGACACGGGTTTGCTTATGATGGCTCTTCGGTATGGATGATAGTGTCATAGCCTATCAGCTTGGCCAGCTCGGCGACCAGTACCCGCTGTGCCTCGGTCACGCTTTGCGGTCCCCCCAGTACGCTGGTCTGGGTCATGGTCATGCCAGCATAACCGCATGGATTGATATGCAGAAAGGGGGTCATGTCCATCTTGATATTGAGGGCCAGCCCATGGAACGAGCAGCCCTTGCGGATCCGCAGTCCCAGCGAGGCTAGCTTGGCTTCTAGGCCCTGATCATTTTTCACATAGACCCCGGGGGCATCGGCCTTGGCATAGGCGTTAATATGACTCTGGGCCAGGGTGCTTATAATGGCGGTTTCCAGTGCCGTGACCAACTCGCGCACCGAGAACTTGCAGCGGCGCACATCCACCAATACATAGAGTACCAACTGACCCGGGCCATGGTAGGTCACCTGGCCGCCGCGATCGCTCTGCACCACCGGGATATTACCCGGATTGAGCAGGTGCTCCGCCTTACCGGCCTGGCCCTGGGTGTAGACGGGATCGTGCTCGACCACCCAGAATTCATCCTGGGTATCGCTGGTGCGCTGATCGGTGAAGTCTTTCATTGCGTCCCATACCGGCTGGTAGGGGCGGCGACCTAGCTGCCTGACGATCAGGCTGGACTGGGCAGGGGCTTGGGATGACATGACGTCCTCGCGGCGGGGCTGCAGCCAAAAACAGTCGCCCCGCAAAGCGGGGCGAGAGAAAAATTACAGGACGTATCGTACCAGATCAATCTTGCCAAGCGCAGTATACATAGCTTCGATATGCTCTTTGCTATGGGCGGTGACCGTGACACGAACCGAGTGATAGTTACCTTTGGTGCTGGGCTGCACAGTCGGGCTGTAGGTGCCGGGAGCGTGCTGTTGCAGCACTTCCACCACTTTATGTGGCAGCATGGGATCGGCTACGCCGAGCACCTTAAACGGGAATTTGCAGGGGAACTCCAGCAGTTCATCAAACTTGGTATTCATTTACTCACCTTTTGCGTCATCAAAGGGATGACTTCATCTTGGATGGCTAGTGGCCAATGGCTCGCAAGAGCCGCCATTACCTGTCTATATGGGTACAACCCGAACCGGGATCAAGGCCCGGGTCGCTCAGACCGGGATGGAAGTGCTGCTTTTTACCACAAATCAGGGTAAGGCGGAACCGCCAGTTTATCCCCTGTTGAGCGACGATGGCAGGGCAAAAAAAGCAGCGGCGCCTGTTGGCGCCGCTGCGAGGGGACCCTATACCCTGTGATTACTTGAACCAGCTGGTGACCAGTAGTACCAGGTAATCCCACAGTCGGCTGACCAGCCCGCCTTCCTGAACGTCTTCCAGGGCAACCAGCGGCACCCGCTTGATCTCCTTGTCGCCTTGCTTGAGGAAGACAGTGCCGACCCGTTGGCCCTTGGCCAATGGGGCCTTCAGCTCGCTGTCGAGCTGGAAATCGGCTTTCAGGTTGTTGCCTTGGCCGCGGGTCACCAATACGGAGACATCCTGGTCGACCCCCAGTTTTACCGCGGACTTATCGCCCATCCAGATCTGCTGAGTGACCAGCTCGGTGCCTGCCTTGTACGGCGTCAGGCTCTGGAAGAAGCGAAAGCCGTAGGTGAGCAGCTTTTTGCTTTCGGCGGCGCGGGAGCCTTCGCTGCTGGCACCCAGCACCACGGCGATCAGGCGCATGCCCTCGTTGTTGGTGGCAGAGGAGACCAGGTTATAGCCGACCTGGCTAACGTGGCCGGTTTTGATGCCATCCACTTGCAGGGTCTGATCCCACAACAGGCGGTTGCGGTTGTGCTGAGTGATGCCATTAAATACAAAGGACTTTTGGGAGTGGATCTTGTACTCGTCTGGCAGGTCACGGATCAGCGCCTGACCCAGCCGCGCCATATCGTGGGCAGTACTGTAATGACCTTCCGCATCCAGGCCGTGGGGGTTCATAAACTGGCTATCGTTCATGCCAAGTTTGGCGGCCCAGCTATTCATCAGGCTAGCGAAGGAGTCGGTGCTACCAGCCAAAAATTCTGCCATGGCGACACAGGCATCGTTGCCTGACTGGATAATGATGCCTTTATTAAGGTCATTCACCGAGACTTGTTTACCCACCTCGATAAACATCTTGGAGGAGTCGGAGTAGTTCTTGGACCAGGCGTTCTGGCTGATGGTCACCATGTCGGTGCCCTTGATGTTCCCTTTTTGCAGCTCGTGGCCAACGATATAAGAGGTCATCATTTTGGTCAGGCTGGCGGGGGGCAGACGCTCTTCGGCATTCTGCTCGGCCAGCACCTGACCTGAAAAATAATCAATGAGAATGTGGGCCTTGGCGGAGATCTCCGGTGCGGCGGGTACCACCATGGGCATGGCATTCGGGGTCGGTGTGGGCACCGGCGTATTGGCCTGGGCGGTAACGCTGACCAGCGAGGCCAGAAGAACTGAGCGGGCAAACTTGGACATCTTGAAATTCCTGCGAGCCTGATGGGATAAAAAGCGGGCTCACTATACCAGATGCGTCCGCAGGTCATAGTCTGACATGGGTTTCATGACCGGATTTTTATCCAATAATCCCCGTCAGCACGCCACAATGTGACCTGATGACAGGGTGTGAGGGATGGTCATGCCGCTCGGTATAGCGAAGGCACAATCGAAAGCACAATGGGGCTAAGGCACAATAAAGGCTTGCTCCAGCCCACCTTGGCGTATTTGTTCGAGCGTCGTGACTTGCTGATCGGCGGCCACCGGGCCAATCAGCACCCGGAAGAGGGCGCCATGGGCCTCGACCCGATAGGGCAGCTGGTGACGCTGGGTCATCACCTGGCCCATCGCCTCGGCGCGTTCTCGTGAGCCACTGGCCAGCACCTGGATCATCTTGCCCTGGTGCTGGGGGGGGGGCACGGCTCGCTTGACCGGTGCGGGTGCTGGTGTGGCTGGCTTGGTCGCCGGGGCGGTACTCGCTGGTGGCGCCGGGGTGATCGCCATGGGGGCCAATTCGATCATCTGATCCGGGGTATCGTTGATCAGCTCGAGTCGTACCCGTGCCTCACCGCTATCGACCATGGCCAGTTGTTTGGCGGCGGCGTAAGAGAGGTCGATGAGGCGGGGGCTGTTAAACGGGCCGCGGTCATTGACTCGCACTATGGTTTCCAACCCGTTGTCCAAATTGGTGACCCGCACATAGCTGGGGATCGGCAGGTTACGGTGGGCTGCACTGAACAGGGTGCTGTCCATCAGGTCACCGTTGGCGGTCGGTTGGCCATCCAGCGTTTGGGCTAGCCAGCTGGCGGTGCCCTCTTCGTTGTAGTGCTTGATGTCGCGCCATACCAGATTCTTCTGCTTACCGATCCAATAGTCCCGGTTGCCGCTGGTACTCAGGGGCTCGGGACGGGGAATCGCGCCGGTGGCTTGGGGGATCTCGATAACGGCGGGCGGGTTGACCACTGGCGGCTCAACGACCACAGGTGGTGCTGGCTGGCTGCTGCAGGCGACCAGCAAACCGCTCAGGCTGAGCGGAAGAAGTGTGTGACGAAAAGACATACGTTTCCTGAATAGCGTGGCAAAGGTGATGCGCCGCCAACCCGTCCCTGGGTTGCGAAGGGTGGCGGTGATCAGATTTATGTTATGCCGTGCGGCGAATCCTGTGGGTTGGCTGCGGGCGGTCGCGTTATGCGAGTAGTCTTCTATGAGTCTGAATTGACATCAGTATGCCAAACCCGGCCATCAGGGTCACCATGGAAGTGCCCCCATAGCTGACCAGTGGCAGCGGCACCCCGACTACCGGCAGAATCCCGCTCACCATGCCCATGTTGACGAACACATAGACGAAGAAGGTGAGGGTAATCGCGCCGCCGAGTAGTCGTTCAAAGCTGCTCTGGGCCTGCATCGAGATATAGAGACAGCGACTGATCACATAGAGGTAGAGCAGCAAGAGCAGGGCGACCCCGATCAGACCGAACTCTTCGCTGAACACCGCGAAAATAAAGTCGGTGTGACGTTCGGGCAGAAATTCCAGCTGGGACTGGGTACCTTGTAGCCAGCCCTTGCCAAATACCCCACCGGAGCCAATGGCGATCTTGGACTGGATGATGTGATAGCCACGCCCAAGCGGATCTTTTTCCGGATCGAGCAACATCAGTACCCGCTGGTGCTGGTAGTCAAGCATCAGGAAAAACCACAGGATCGGCAAAAAGGCGAGGATCAGCACCACCGCGATGCCGATCAACCACCAACTCAGCCCCGCCAGGAAGATGACGAAGAAGCCCGAGGCGGCCACCAGAATGGAGGTGCCCAGATCGGGCTGGGCAGCGATCAGCAAGGTCGGTAGCAGCACCATCAAGAGTGCAATGATCACATGGCGGAACTTGGGGGGCAGTGCGTGGCGACTGAGCCAGGCGGCCACCATCATCGGCATGGCAAGTTTCATCACCTCGGAAGGCTGGAACTTCATAAAACCGAGATCGAGCCAGCGCTGGGCCCCTTTGCCGATATGGCCGAACACGTCCACCGCGATCAGCATCAAGATGACGACGGCGAACAAGGGTACTGACCAGCGGGCATAGAGTGAGGGTGGCAACTGGGCCAAGCCGATCATCAGGACAAAGGCGAGGCCACCACGCACCAACTGACGCACGATGGAGTCCATATCCTGACCTGATGCGGAGTAGAGCACCACCAGCGAGAGTGCCATCACCGCGATCAGGCCCAGAAAGAGTGGCAGATCAATGTGTAATTTGTACCAGATGCTCTGTTGCCGAGCGGAATTACTCATGGGGGACGACCTCGCTCGATGGGGGGGCCTTTTTGGGGGCCGGCGGCAGTTGGGGTTGCGGTGGCAGCAGGTAAGCATCGAGCATGGCACGGGCGACCGGTGCTGCATTTTTACCGCCGCCACCGGCGTTTTCCAGCACCAGGGCGATCACCGCTTTGGGGGCATCAAAGGGGGCATACGCGACAAACAGCGCATTATCCCGGTGCTCAACCTTCATGGCGTTAGCGTTATAGACCTGGTTCTCTTTCATATTGACCACCTGGGCCGTCCCTGACTTGCCACCGGATGAGTAGGCGGTATTGGCAAAGGCGTGACGGCCACTGCCTTCATGACCATGATTGACTCGCCACATGCCATCCTGGGCCACTTTCCAATAGCTGTCATTCTTGACCTGGAGCGCCATATTCGGGTTGACGGGGGCCTCTTCATTGCCCTGGGCAGACACAAACCGCTTGAGCATATGGGGGGTCACATCATGGCCATTTTGGGTCAATATGCTGGTGGCTCTGGCCAGTTGGATTGGGGTAGCACTCCAATAGCCCTGACCGATACCGATGGAGATGGTGTCCCCCTGATACCAGGGCTGGCGCCAGCGAGCCATCTTCCAGTCCCGGGATGGCATCACGCCTTTGGTCTCTTCGTATAGATCGACGCCACTGTACTGACCAAAACCGAACTTGGTCATGTAGTTGTGGATCTTGTCGATGCCGACCCGATAGGCGAGGTCATAGAAATAGGTGTCAGCAGATACCTCGATGGCGCGATAGACATCGAGCCAGCCATGCCCCCAGCGGCGCCAGTCGCGAAACTTTTTGGTGGTGCCGGGGATAGAGAAGCTGGGGCCGCCAAAGTAGCGGTAGTTGGCGGTGATCGCCCCCTCATTCAGCCCCATTACCGACATCATGGGTTTGATGGTAGAGGCGGGGGCATAGATGCCCTGAGTGGTGCGGTTAACCAGTGGCCGGGCCGGGTCGTTCAGTAGCGCCGAGTAATTATTGTTGGAAATACCGGTCACAAACAGGTTGGGATCGTAACTGGGGCTCGACTCCATGGCGATGATGGCACCGGTTTTCGGGTCCATCATCACGATGGCACCGCGCTGGCCCGCCAGCAGTTGCTGGGCTTTCAGCTGCATCCGGATGTCGATATTGAGGTAGATATCCTTGCCGGGGATGGGCGGCTGGAATTTCAGAGTGCGCACTACCCGGCCACGGTTGTTGACCTCAACTTCCTGATAACCGGCGATCCCGTGCAACTGGTCCTCGTAATACTTCTCGACCCCCTGCTTGCCGATATCCTTGGTCGCAGCATAGTTGGCCAGTTTCTCCGCTTTTTCGAGGCGCTCCACGTCACGGGTATTGATCTTGGCCACATAACCCAGCGCGTGGGTTATGGTGTCCCCAAACGGGTAGTAGCGCTTAAGGTAGGCCTCGATGCTGGCGCCGGGATAGTTGTGCTGGTTGACCGAGAACAGGGCAACCTGATACTCGCTCAGCTTTTCGTAGAGGGCGACCGGTTTGAAGCGGCGTTGGCGCTTTACCTCGGCGAGAAACTTCTCTTGGGTCCCCTCCGGCAGGCCTAACAGGGCGATCAGATCTGTGGCGGTTTTGGCCAGGTCCTTGGTCTCTTCCGGCACGATCTCCAGACTGTAGACTGGGCGATTCTCTGCCAATAGCACACCGTTGGTGTCATAGATAAGACCCCGTGGTGGTGCCACCGGCACGACCCGGATCCGGTTGGAGTTGGAGCGGGTCTGATAGGTGTCGTAAGACTCTACCTGCAGATAGTAGAGATTGCCCAGCAGCACCAGCATCAGCGCAACGATGCCGATGTAGGCCACCAGGGTGCGCCGGAAGAACAGATTGCCCTCAGCACTGTGATCGCGCATCTCGATGCGATTCTTCAGCATGCCGCTACCTTATGGCTGACGAGGTGATGCAGGGGGAGACTCTGGCGATATAGGCTCACGCGTTAGGACCTGAATAGAGGTAAGAGGTGATGTGCCCGCAATCCATGACTCACTCCCGGTGATAGGGGTGATTGGTGGTGATACTCCAGGCGCGATAGAGGCTCTCGGCCACCAGTACCCGCACCAGCGGGTGGGGCAGGGTGAGCGGCGACAGGGACCAGCTCTGCTCGGCGGCAGCCTTGCAATCGGGGGATAAGCCTTCCGGCCCACCGACCAGCAGGGCGACATCGCGGCCATCGAGCTTCCAGGCTTCCAGTTGGCCTGCCAACTGCTCGGTGGTCCAGGGTTTGCCCGGAATATCGAGGGTGACGATGCGCGCGCGCCCAGCGGCGGCCAGCATAGCTTCCCCTTCCTTTTGCAGAATGCGGGGGATGTCGGCATTCTTGCCCCGTTTGCCGGCACCGATCTCGACGAGCTCAAACGGCATGTCTTTGGGGAAGCGGCGACGATACTCCTGGAAGCCGTGTTCTACCCAGGCAGGCATCTTGGTGCCCACCGCAATCAACTGGATCTTCATGGTTATTGCACTTGTGCTCTGTTATTGCGTATTGACTTGCGCGCTGTCGCGCCACAGCGTTTCCAGTTGGTAGAGGTCGCGATATTCATCCTGCATTACATGGATGATCACTGACCCCATATCAACCAGTACCCATTCACCGCTCCCTTGTCCCTCCACGCTAAGCAGGCTGAGACCTGCATGACGCGCTTCGCTGGCCAGATGGTGGGCAATGGCGCTGACGTGACGACTGGAGTTGCCGGAACAGATGATCATGGTGTCTGTAATGCTGGATCTGCCACGCACATCGAGGGTGATGATATCGCGGCCTTTCATGTCATCGATCTTGTCGATGATAAAGGCGTGCAGTTGTTGGCCTTGCAATGAATCTCTCCTCTATTCCGGCGCGCAGCTCAGGCGTCAGGGGCGCGGATTATACCATGGTCACTCCCGTTTCCCATCGGGCTGGGTGTGATAACGACAGCAACTAGCGGTGCTGGCGGCGGTAGAGCCGCTGCTGATCGATATACTCTGCTACCGACTCGGGCAACAGGTAGCGGGGATCTTGTCCCGCGTGTAGCAACCCCCGTAGCCGGGTGGCCGACAGTTCGATGGGCTGGTTGTTGGCCAGCCAGATCTGACCGGCCAGACGCCGATGCAGCGCGCTAGCATCGGTGGTGTGGTGGCACGCCAGCAGCTGCGCCACCTCGGCGGAATAATCCGGTTGCCAGCCGGGTCGCACACTCACCACCAGATGACCATAGTCGAGCAGTTCCTGCCAGCGGTGCCAGCTTGGCAGGCTGAGCAGGGAATCCATCCCCATCAGAAAACAGAGCGGGGTATCGGGCAGTTCATGGCGCAGCGCGATCAGGGTATCGATGGTGTAAGAGGGCGTATCCCGTTGCAGCTCCCGTTCATCCACCACAAAGTGGCGGTTCTCTGCCGCCGCCAGTCTGACCATGGCAAGCCGCTGTTCGCTGGTGCAAAGCGGGTTGGCGCGGTGAGGCGGGATATGGTTGGGGATAAGCCGGATCTCGGCCAGCCCCAATTCATCACGCGCCTCGATGGCGGGTCGTAGATGACCAATATGGATAGGATCGAATGTCCCTCCCAGTAGGCCAATTGGCGCCTTCAGTCCGCTGACAGAGGTCTTCAGCACGGGCGGCTCTCCATCAGTAGCGGCAACGGGGCGCTATCGCGAAAACCGAGAGCAATAGTCTGCAACATCAGCCAGGTCTGTTCGGTATCGAAGCGGCGCTGAGCGTCGTCCAGCTGGGCCATCAGCTGCCACAGTTGTTGCAGCTTGGCAAAGGGGAGTCGGGTCAGGGCCTGCTGGATCAGCTGTTGGCGGCTCTGCCAGATGCGCAGGCGGCTGAAATGTTCCCCCAAGGGCTGGCCACTGCGCATCGCCAGCGCCAGTTCGGTGAGCTGCTCTAACTCGCGGCAAAGGGTCCAGGCCAGCATTCCGGGCTCGGTGCCTTCGGCCCGCAGGGCCGCCAGAATACGCTGGGCCCGGTTCACCTTACCCTCCAGCAGGGTATCGATCAGCTGAAACGGGGTGAAGTGGGCGTGGCGGATGATGGTCTCTTGCAGATAGCTCACGCTGATGGGCTGGGGCGGCGAGAGCAGGGTCAGCTTCTCGATCTCCTGACTGGCGGCCAGCAGGTTGCCCTCGTAGGAGTGGCACATGAAGTTGATGGCATCCGGCAGCGCCTTGAGGCCGAAACGCTGGAAGCGCGCGCTCATCCAGCGCGGGAAGAACTTGGGCTCCGGATGGTTGACCGGCACATAGGTGCCGATCTGGTAGAGCTTGTCGAACCAGGCGGCTTTCATCTGGGTTTGATTAAGACGACC
>JBOFSK010000196.1:0-7276 GCA_051651505.1 Aeromonas sp. | reverse complement strand
AGAGATTTGAGAGAGTGGGAGGCCATTGCGGCCTCCCGGGTAGTGCGTGCTTACTGAACGATACGCTTGGCAGCGGTATCCAGTGCTTCGTCAACACCCTGACGACCGGAGGTCACGTTCTTGAGGGCAGTTTCGAAGGAAGACCAGAAACGGCTCATCTCGGGAACGGACGGCATCGGCTCACCGGCCTGGGCGTTTTGCATGGTGGCCTTGATGTTCGCATCGGATTCCAGGGTTTTCTGGAACGATTTCAGCGCAACGGCGCCCAGCGGCTTGTCGGCGTTAACCGGTGCCAGACCAGCATCGGTCAGCAGGTAGTTTTCCAGGAACTCGATGGCCAGATCCTTGTTCGGGCTGGCGGCGTTGATGGTGGCACCCAGTACGCCAACAAAGGCTTTACCCGGCTGACCATTCAGGGTCGGCAGTGGCGCTACGCCGTACTTGATGCCGCTCTTGTCCAGGTTGCTCCAGGCCCAAGGACCGTTGATCATCATGGCCACTTCGCCTTTATTGAACTTGGCGTCCATCACACCGTAGTCGATGCCTTTTTCCAGGTGACCTGACTTGATCATCTCGGAGATGTAGCCTACGCCCATCTTGGCGCCTGCGTTATTCACGCCAGTATCTTTGACGTCATAACCGGTGGCGGTTTTCTTGAAGGCGTAACCACCGTTAGCGGCAATCAGCGGATAGCTGAAGTACGGGGTGTCATAAGCCCACATGATGGCGCGCTTACCATCTTTCTTCATCGCCTCGTCGATTTTGGCGATCTCTTCGAAGGTCTTCGGTGCTTCAGGCAGCAGATCCTTGTTATAGATCAGGCTGACCGCTTCCATGGCAACCGGGTAACCATAGGTTTTGCCATCAATGGTCATGGCATCCCATGCCAGCTGCTCAAACTTGCCTTTGACGGCAGGGTTCGGGGTCACCGGTACCAGCAAACCGGCTTTGACCCACTCACCGTAACGGTCGTGCGCCCAGAAGAAGATGTCAGGGCCATTACCAGTGGCAGCGGCTTGCTGGAATTTCACTTCAACCTGATCCGGGTGAGCCACTGTTACCTTGATGCCGGTTTCAGCTTCAAACTTCTTACCTACTTCAGCCAGACCGTTGTATCCCTTGTCACCGTTAATCCAGATAGTCAGCTGGCCTTCATCGATGGCTGCAGTAGCAGAGCAAGCGACGCCAAGAGTGGCCAGACCGATCAGGGATGACAGCAATTTCTTTTTCATGAGCCTTTCCTTGTATGATTTCTGTGCTGTAAGAGCATTGTGTGCGAGACGAATATTATCCCAAGCGGCAGATCGCTCACATGACGCAACTCGCATTTTTGAAATGCAATTACGTATTTTCTTCCAGAAAGTTCTGAAAACATTTTCTTAAAATGGGTGATTATCGGTTTTTATTGGCTTATTTCCGTACCACAATGGAAATATAATAACCAAAATGAAATTTTATTACGTGACTGAAACGCTTTTCATCTTAATGAAAACCCTTTCAGATGGTTTATTAATCTTGATTTGTTAACAAAATACCGCGCAAGTTTCGCGAGCGGCTATTCCCCCATAAAAAAAGAGACCCCGCCGGGGCGGAGTCTCTTTTTGCTAAAAATGACGAGGTGATCACACTCGTGCTCTTCACTACGACTGGCGCAGCAGCTGATCCTTGAGATTGGGCGGTACTCCCTTGATGGTCAGGGTGTCGGTTTGCGGGTCATAAAACACGCGACTGTTCAACAGCTTCTGCTCAAAACTCAAGGTCAGGCCGCCGCCGGAGCCGACAAACTTGGTCAAACCGCGCAGGGTGGAGCGATCGGGGGGGAAGCGATCTTCTAACTGATACTCCTGACCGATAAAGCTGTAAAAATCGAGGTCGCCATCCCCCGGCAATTCGGCAGACAACTCCTTGATTTCGATCTCTTCACCGGCACTGGCCTGTTCGGTGCAATATTTGAAGACCTGCTTCTTATAATCAGTGCGCTCACTCGGTTCGAGCTGGCGACTGTCACAATAATCATCAACTGCCTGCAGCAAGCCCTTATTTTGCACCTTGGCATCCATACCTTCACGGGCACCCAGTAGATCCATAAAGAAGTCGCCCAGCTTGCGCCCAATACGCCCCTTACTGAAGGTGATATAGCGGCGTGAATCGGCTTGGGTTTTCCATTCCGTCAAATCAATGCGGGCCACCAGATTGAGCTTGCCAATATCAAGATACTGAATATGGCGTAATTCCAGCGCATCACTGACCGTGACGCTCTCTTTACCTTCCAGCAGGGCGATCATCAGGTAATCCACCCCGACGTAGTTGTATTTGGCAAACAGCAGCACCCCTTGCTCATCGAGGGCATGATCCACCAGCTGTTTTACCAGCATCTGGGTGACGCTGATCGAAAAGGGGACAAATTCCAGCTGATCGCCGAGCAATTGCTCAAGCGCAATCCGAAAAGCGGGTGACGGTTGTGTGGGAGCATCCTCACCGTCAGCCAGATCGGCGACGGCGGATTGGGGATCGGCAAAAAAGCCAAAGCCCTTGCCCCCCTTACCGTTATAGATGCGGTGTAGCTCCGCCATCAGTCCCTGTACTGCCTCATCTGCAGGTAAGGTCTGACTGCGGGAATCTGCGTGGGGTTGACCATCGCCGCCTTGACGCAAGGAGTGAAGAATGATCTTGTCGATATCGAGACTCATGTCACAAAGCCATAGTGTTAGCCGAGAGGGTGAAGTATTATAAGACGCTTTGAACCGAGATGAACTGAAGATTATGCCCATCGTATCAAAGTACACAAACCAGCAATTTGATGACCTGATGAATGACCTGATCACCGTACTGGAAAAGCACAAAGCCCCGGTCGACCTCAGCCTGATGGTGCTAGGTAACGTGACCACCAATGTCATCAATAGCCAGCTGGCCCCGGCCCAGCGCAAGGCCATCACTGAAAAGTTTGTTCAGGCCCTGACCGCATCGGTCGATAATCGCCACGACGCACACTGAGTCTTTGACTCTGTTGATTTGACGTTTCTCAACGCAGATGGATCACTATGGTCGAAACCGGTAACCCCTATCGTGATAATGTCTCTCGCTTGATCACCTGGGGGCATTGGTTCACCTTCTTCAACATTATTCTGGCCATGCTTATCGCCACCCGTTATCTGGGTGCCATTAGCTGGCCATCGACCACGCTTGGCGTGATCTATCTTGTTGTGAGTGGGATTGGCCATTTCTCGTTCCTGAGTTTTGTTACCTACCTGTTGACGGTTTTTCCGCTCAGCTTCGTGCTACCCAAAGAAAAGCCATTGCGCTTTATCTCGGCCATCATCGCCACCGTGGCGCTGGTGCTGCTGCTAATCGACACCCAGGTATTCCGGCTGTTCAAGTTCCATTTGAACAGCCAGGTGTGGCAACTGCTGCTGGATCAAGCCCAAACCGAAGAGGGCTCAATCTGGAGCATTATCTTCGTTGCTGTGCCCACTATTTTCTTGCTGCAACTGCTGCTCTCAGCCTATGTCTGGCGCAAGATCAACAAGCGCAAGCGTCGTCAGTATGGTAATCAGGTTGGGTTGACGCTGTTGGTCTGTTTTATCCTGACCCATGTGGTCAACAGCTGGGCAGATGCGACCCTCTACCAGCCCATCACCATGCAGAAAGCCAACTTTCCCCTCTCCTACCCGATGACGGCCAAGAGTTTCCTGGCCAAGCATGGTTGGCTCGACCTTGAACAGTATGAACAGCAGGCACAATCCCAGAGCAGTGATGAGGGTAGTCGTTTGTTGTACCCACTGCGGCCACTTAACGTCAACGCCCCTACCGAACCCAAGAATCTGCTGATTGTGGTTGTCGATGCCCTGCGGGCAGAGATGCTCAACAACATCAATATGCCCAACTTGCAGCGCTATGCTGACCAGCATCTGCTGTTTCGCCAGCACCTGAGCGGTGGCAACACCAGCTTGATGGGAATGTTCACCCTGTTTTATGGTCTGCCGGGTCATTACTACCACGAGATCAGCCTCGACAAACGCCCACCTGTGCTGTTTGACGAGATGCTGCGTCAGGACTACCAGTTTGGCATCTTCAGTGCCCACGATAATTCGGCCCAATACCGGCAAAGCATTCTGGCCGGTTTGCGCAAGCAGGTATTTGTGTCCGAACAGCGTGATGACAGCAAGCTGCTGACCGACTGGCAGCAGTGGCTCGACAAGCGTACCCCCGAACGGCCTTGGTTCTCGCTGGTCTACCTCTCTAGCCCGGGTAATTACCAGTTGCCGGCCTCGATGCAAGGGCCGTTCCAACCCGAATTGGTCAACGTCAATCCAGCCACGGCCTATCGGGCAGAAAACCGGCAAAAGCTGGAGAACCGTTACAAAAACTCGGTGTTCTATACCGACCAGTTACTGGAACAGATGCTGGCCAAGCTGCAATCACAGGGTATGAACAGCAACACTGTGGTTGTCATCACCGCCAATCATGGCCAAGAGTTCAACGATACCCGCAGCAACAGCTGGGGGGCTGGCAGCAACTACTCCACCTATCAGGTACAAGTGCCTATGGTGATCGCGTGGCCAGGTCGTGCAAGCCAGGTGCTGGAGCAGCCAAGCAGCCATCTTGACCTGGCCCCGACCCTGATGAAAGACATGCTGGGGGTGCGCAATGCAGCGCGCGATTACAGTATTGGCCGTAATTTGTTTGATACCAGCCCACGCCCCTGGCTGCTGGCTGGCGATCAAAATGACTTTGCTATCTACGAAGGTGAGAGCATCACCCACTTTAACAAGCAGGGTGACTTTGAACTGCGAGATCGCGCCAGTTATCGCGCCATTAAGCACGGCACACCCGATATGGGTACCATGATCCAGGTAATGAACGAGCTCAATCGCTTCTATCGTAACCCCTGATCTGCTGCCCGCCCCCCGATAATAAAAACGCCCCCAACATCTTGGGGGCGTTTTTATTATCGGGGCGGTGATTGGCGGTGGGGCAACCTAGCGTGCGACCTGCAGCGCCCGCTGCTCAAGTGTCTGTACACCAGGACGACAGATCAGCACAGATCCCTGACTGAACCAATCCCCCAGCACAATCCGGCGGGCAGACTGCCCCGCCACAGTGAAGTCATGGATTGCGGGTCTATGAGTGTGCCCGTGGATCATCATCCGGCAATCATGATCACGCAGCATCTGATCGACCGCCGCAGGGGTAACATCCATAATCTCCCGACTCTTGTAGGCATTCTCCTGCTGGCTTTGGCCACGGATCTTGTGGGAGATCGCCAACCGGCGGGCTAACGGCAGACGCAAGAACAACCAGCGTAGCCATTTAAGCTGAGTGATACGGCGAAACTTCTGATAACCCTCATCGTGAGTGCAGAGCAGATCGCCGTGACTGAGCACCACCCGCTCGCCATAGAGTTCAATGACGCACGGATCACCAAGCAAGGTCATGCCTGCCTGTTTGGCAAACTGCTGGCCCAACATAAAGTCACGGTTGCCATGAATGAAATAGATAGGCACATGCTGTTGGCTCAATGCCAACAACGCCGCAGCCACTTGCTGATGCAGCGGATTGGGATCATCATCGCCAATCCAGAACTCGAACAGATCGCCCAATATATAGAGCGCATCGGCGCCGCTGGCGTCCTGTTCAAGAAAACGCACCAGTGCCGCGGTCATATCGGGCCGCTGGACACACAGATGAAGGTCACTGATAAAAAGAGTGCTCATGATAAGGAATTACGATTCTCTGTCGTGGCTAGTTCAGGGCTCAAAGCGGTCATCTGCCAGCGCAGCCCCTCAAGGTCTTGCCCCTCGAGAGCAAGCAATGCCCTATAAGGATCGCCTTTAAGCCCCAGCAAGTGGCACATCGCCGCCTCACCTTTCACGCCCTGTTCGCTGCGAAGCCATCGTACCGCCTGATAAAAGTGATGATCAAAATGCGCCAGTAACGCGGCCATCAAGGTAAGGTGACGCCAGCTGTTGAGCGTTTCAAGCTTTACAGGGGTGACATATAGCTCCACTGGCCAAGCATATCCATCAGGCCCCGCCAGCAGCCACACCTGCTCACCTTTGTCTTTTGCTTGCCACCCTTGGGCGGCAAAGATGGCCGCAAATTGGGCCGGGGCAGGATGCTGGCAAATGATATCAAGATCGCTCTGTGGCCGGTCGAGCCCGATAGCAACCGTGCTCACCAGCGCCACATCCGAGCAGTGCTGTTGCAGTGCATCCCATAAGCCTGCAGACAACAAGGCATGGGCCGAGCGTTGGCGGGCATTACCGTACATCAAATAGTCGAGCCGACGCCAATTTGGCTGAGCCGGGCCGACCCTAGATGGAAAAACTGCGGCCGGGGCCGCAGTCAGTTCATCGGGTATCACGCAGAGATCACTCAGCAAGGGTCACCTTGGTGATCACCACGTCTACAACGGGCACGTCTTGGTGCATACGACCGGCATTACCGGTTTTCACACCCTTGATGTTGTTAACCACGTCCATACCGGCGGTCACTTCACCGAATACGCAGTAGCCGAAGCCCTGAGTGGTGGCGGATTTGAAATCAAGGAAGTCGTTGTTGTTCACGTTGATGAAAAACTGGGCGCTGGCAGAGTGAGGATCGCTGGTGCGGGCCATAGCGATGGTGCCAACCTTGTTGGAGAGGCCATTGGCCGCTTCGTTTTTGATAGGCGCACGGGTCTCTTTCTCATCAAAGCCGGCAGCATAGCCGCCGCCCTGGATCATAAAGCCATCGATAACACGGTGGAAAATGGTGTTGTCGTAGTGGCCATCGCGGCAGTATTGCAGAAAGTTGGCCACGGTTTGTGGGGCTTTTTCAGCATTCAGGGTCAGGGTGATGTCGCCGTGATTGGTGTGCAGAGTAACCATGAGTTGTCCTTTGATTCATTTGCGCAAAAAATGCGCGAACAGGGTGTATGGCAGTAAAGTGGTGGCAATTCTAGCCCATCAGCGGCGGCGGGCATAGTCCTTCACATCCCCCAGCCAACCGTGCACCTGCTGCTCAAACAGTGATGGCAGGCGGGATCTGGCTCGTTTTCTGCCATTGAACGGGGTATTATGACTAACCATTTTACTCACAGGCAGTGGCTAGCAGATGCTGAAGATATACAACACACTCACTCGTCAAAAAGAACAGTTCAAACCTATCCACCCGGGCAAGGTGGGCATGTATGTGTGTGGCGTCACCATCTACGATCACTGTCATATCGGCCATGGCCGCACCTTCGTCTCCTTTGATGTGGTCGCGCGCTACCTGCGTTATAGCGGCTACCAGC
>JBOFSK010000195.1:0-4852 GCA_051651505.1 Aeromonas sp. | reverse complement strand
TGGTGGCGCGCGGTGTGGCCGACAACATGCAGAAAGTCTTTAAAAAATACCTGAGCCGGGGCAACAAGGGGTACGTCCCGGCACAGTGGCTGGCGATGAGCGAGGCGATCAGTGCCATTCATGATGCCGGTGGGCTGGCGGTACTGGCTCACCCCAGTCGCTATGGTCTCACCGCCAAGTGGATCAAACGGTTGCTGGTGGCCTTTAAAGCGGCCGGTGGCGATGCCATGGAGGTGTCACTGCCTCAGCAGAGTCCGCAAGAGCGAGCTAATCTGGGTCAGTGGGCCAAGGATCACGATCTGTGCATTTCGGTGGGATCGGATTTTCATTTTCCCTCCAACTGGACCGAGCTGGGCCGTCACCTCTGGTTGCCCAAAGAGGGGATGCCCATCTGGTTGGCCTATCCCGCTCACTTTGGATTAAGTAACGAGCAGCATGCCGAGCTGCTGGCGAGCCGGTAACGGCACCAGCGAAGTGGCCCCAAACAGGTTAAGGTAGTGTCATGGGTCTGGAACCCGTGGCCATACGAGCGGGCAGGTATTGCTGCCCCCATTACGAGAACCAGCTATGAGTCAGCATTTTTACGTACATCCGGAAAATCCCCAGGCTCGTCTGATCAGTCAGGCGGTACAGATCATCCAGAACGGCGGCGTTATCGTCTATCCGACCGATTCCGGCTATGCGCTGGGTTGTCAGATGGGTGACAAGGGGGCGCTGGAGCGCATCTGCCGTATCCGTCGCCTCGACGCCAACCACGACTTCACCCTGGTTTGTCGTGATCTCTCCGAGATCGCCACCTACGCCAAAGTAGACAACAGCGCGTTTCGCCTGATCAAGAACAACACCCCGGGCGCCTACACCTTTATCTTCAAGGCGACCAAAGAAGTGCCGCGTCGCCTGATGAACGAGAAGAAAAAGACGATCGGTATTCGGGTGCCGGATAACCTGATTGCCCAAGCACTGCTGGAGGCCCTCGGCGAACCGCTGCTCTCCACCACCCTGATCCTGCCGGACTCCGAGATGGCCGAGTTTGACCCGGAAGAGATCTTCGACAAGCTGGGCAAGCTGATCGATCTGGTGGTCAACGGTGGCTATCTGGGCGAGCAGCCCACTACCGTGGTGGACTTCTCTGACGACGAGGCGGTATTGCGTCGTCGCGGTGCCGGAGACCCGACCCCGTTTGAGTGATATTGCTGACCTGGTGTCCGTGACGGCCACGCCCCAAGGGGGTGCGAGTGCAACGGACCCCGCGGGGGAGGCGGTGCTCCCCCATGCCATCCTATCCCCCATCGCGCGGGTACTGGGGCAGCCCTACCATGAGCTGCCCCAGGATCTGTTTATCCCGCCCGATGCGCTGGAGGTTTTTCTCGATACCTTCGAGGGGCCGCTCGATCTGCTGCTCTACCTCATCCGGCGGCAGCAGCTTGATATCCTCAACCTGCCGATCCTGCAGATCACCGCCCAGTACATGGAGTATGTGGAGCTGATGCAGGGGCTTAACCTTGAGCTGGCGGCAGAGTACCTGCTGATGGCGGCTTGGCTGGCGGAGATCAAATCTCGCCTGCTGCTGCCCAAAGCGCCGGAGCTGGAAGATGAAGAGGAGGGGGAAGACCCCCGGGTGACTCTTATTCGTCGGCTGCAGGAGTACGAGCGGTTCAAAGTGGGGGGCGAGCGGCTCAATGAGCTGCCACGGGTGGAGCGGGAGATCTTTATCGCTAGCGCCTTGCCCCCCGATTTTGGCGCCCTCAAGCCACTGGCGCCCGATGTTTCGCTGGTTGAGCTCGCGCTTTATATGCAAAGTGTGGTAAAACGCGCGACTCATTTCGAACATCACCAGATCCGCCGCGAACAGATCCCGACCCGGGTACGCATGGCGGAGATCCTCGCCATGCTCTCATTAGGCCAGACCTTGCGCCTTGAGCAGGTGCTGCGCGCCGAAGAGGGGCGTATGGGTGTCTTGGTGACCTTTCTGGCCCTGCTGGAGCTGTGCAAGGAACAGCTGATCTGGGTTTTGCAAGCACAACCCTTGGGCCAAATCTATTTTGCCTTGGCCAGCCAGAGTGAGGAGGGCAACCATGGCGCTGCCCACTGAACGTTTAACGACTCTGATGCAGGGAGGGGTGTGTAATGGCACTGCCTGCTGAGCGATTAAAGACCTTGATGCAGGGAGAGACGCGTGATGGCGCTTCCTGCTGAACGATTAAAGACTCTGATGCAGGGAGGGGCGTGTAGTGGCACTGCCTGCTGAACGTTTAAAAACTCTGATCGAGGCGGCGTTGTTTGTGGCCGGTCGCCCGCTCAATGTCAGTGAACTGAAAAGCAGCGTGCTGGCGGATTATCCGGTGACCCGTCGCTATGTTCAGCTGCTGTTGGCCGAGATCAGGCAAGATTACAGTACGCGGGGGGTCGAGCTCAAAGAGGTCGCCTCCGGCTGGCGTTTTCAGGCGCGTCAGGAGTATGCCGAGGAGCTCTCAAGGCTCTGGAGCGAGCGGGCGCCCCGTTATTCCCGCGCCGTGATGGAGACGCTGACCCTGATCGCTTATCGCCAGCCCATCACCCGGGCCGAGATCGAAGCGATCCGCGGGGTGGCTGTGTCGAGTCAAATAGTGAATACCTTGAAAGAGCGTGGCTGGGTGCGCAGCATCGGCCATAAAGAGGTGGCAGGGCGTCCCGAGCTGCTCGCCACCACCAGAGAGTTTCTGGATTATTTTAATCTGCAGAGTCTGGAACAGCTCCCCGAGCTGGATCCGCACTTGCAACCCCCGTTGCCCCCCATGCCAATGGCGGAAGGTGGCAGCGATCAACAATCAGGTAACCCCGATGAGTGAAAAACTGCAAAAAGTGTTGGCCCGCGCGGGTCACGGCTCCCGTCGTGAGATGGAGGCCCTGATCACCGCAGGTCGGGTCAGTGTGGATGGCAAGGTCGCCACACTGGGGGATCGCGTCGAAGTGAACGCCGTGATCCGGGTAGATGGTCACCAGATCAAGACCCGTGCCGCGGAAGAGGTCATCTGCCGCGTGCTGGCTTATCACAAGCCGGAAGGGGAGATGTGTACCCGTCACGATCCGGAAGGTCGTCCCACCGTGTTTGATCGTCTGCCCAAGATGGAAGGTGCCCGCTGGATTGCGGTTGGCCGCCTGGACGTCAACACCTCCGGTCTGTTGCTGTTCACCACCGACGGTGAGCTGGCCAACCGCCTGATGCACCCGAGCCACCAGGTAGAGCGTGAATACGCGGTGCGTGTGTTTGGTGAGATCACCGAAGCTATGCTGCAGCGCCTGCGCAAGGGCGTGCAGCTGGAAGATGGCACCGCCAAGTTCAACAAGATCAAACCCGCTGGCGGCGAAGGTCTGAACCAGTGGTTCAACGTCACCCTGACCGAAGGTCGCAACCGTGAAGTGCGCCGCCTGTGGGAATCCCAGGAAGTGCAGGTGAGCCGCCTGATGCGGATCCGTTACGGTGACGTGACCCTGGATCGTGGCATCCCCCGTGGTGGCTGGCAGGAGCTGAAACTGCCGGAAGTGAACTACCTGCGTGGTCTGGTGCATCTGCAGCCGGAGACCGAATCCAAGGTTGACCTGCAACAAGATGGCAAAACCAGCCGTCACAAGCAGGCCGCCCAGATCCGCCGCGCCGTCAAGCGTCACAAGGATATGCAAGGCATGGAGCCGCGCGCCCGCAGCACCACCGCCCGTCGCAAGCCGCAAGCCTCTACCCGTAACTCAGGCACCGGCAGCAAGTAAGCGACCGCTATCGAGCTGTGGCAGCGCCCTCAACCGTTGCCACCCTCACCAGCAAAGCCCGCACCTTATAGTGCGGGCTTTTTTTTGCCTGCCAGCACAGCCGCTTGCTCTGTTGCGAGGCCATAGTGGGGACGGCAGCCTTTTTGTCGCAGGATCATGGGCAAACGCCGCGCCGTGGTTGCCCTGTTCGAGCTTGCTTGTTAGCCTGTGCGGCTCTGATAGAGGAGTGAATAATGAGCAAGGTACTTGATGAGTTGCTAGCGCTGCTGGCGCTGGAAAAAATCGAGGAGGGCCTGTTTCGGGGCCAGAGCCAGGATCTCGGTCTGCGGGCCGTGTTTGGTGGACAGGTAATGGGGCAGGCCTTGTCAGCTGCCAAGCAGACGGTCGAGACCGGCCGTCAGGTGCACAGTTTTCACTCCTACTTCCTGCGTCCGGGGGATGTGACCCGTCCCATCGTCTATGACGTGGAGAATATCCGCGACGGCCAGACCGTCTCCACCCGCCGGGTCAAGGCGATCCAGGGTGGCAAGCCCATCTTCTATCTCAACGCCTCGTTTCAGGTGCCCGCCGACGGCTTCGAGCATCAGGCGCAGATGCCCAGCGGCATCACCCCGCCAGAAGAGCTCAAGAGTGAGCTGGAGCTGGTACGCCCCTACGAGAACCTGATCCCGGCGTCCTTGCGGGACAAGATCCTCTGTGAGCAGCCCATCGAGATGCGTCCGGTGACCTTGGTTGACCCGATTCGGCCGACGGTACAGGATCCGGTGCGTCACGTCTGGTTCAAAGCCAACGGCCAGATGCCGGATGATCTGCGGGTCCACAAATACCTGCTGGCCTATGCCTCCGACTTCAACTTCCTGCTCACCTCGCTGCAGCCCCACGGGGTGTCGTACTGGGAGCCGGGAATGCAGGTGGCGACCATCGACCACTCCATGTGGTTCCACCGGGATTTTCGCTTCGACGACTGGCTGCTCTACGTGGTAGACAGCCCGAGCGCCAGCAGCGGTCGCGGTCTGGTGCGCGGCCAGTTCTTCACCCGCGATGGTGTGCTGGTGGCGAGCACCATGCAGGAGGGGGTGATCCGCCGTCGCGGCAGTTAAGGCGCAAA
>JBOFSK010000194.1:0-1591 GCA_051651505.1 Aeromonas sp. | reverse complement strand
CCCCAGACGCATCTGTATATCTCGCGAAATAGTCAACAAAGGCCAATCGCTATGAACAGTGAGCTGTTTTGGCTGATTTTTTCTCGACATTTGTTGCATTTTTCGCACACTAACTTCTTTCACATGACAGCAAGTAAACACACATAATAAGGAAATAAAATGAATCCAGTTGTTATCGCCGTCGGACTGATGCTGGTGCTCAGTCTGCTGCGGATCAATGTGGTGGTCTCACTGGCACTGGGTGCAATCGTGGGCGGCTTGATCGGTGGTCTGTCGTTGAGCGAAACCCTGAGTACCTTTAGTGGTGGCCTGGGCGGTGGCGCCGAGATTGCACTTTCATATGCCATGCTGGGGGCCTTTGCGGTCGCCATTTCTCGCTCCGGGATCACCGATCTGCTGGCCCGCAAGGTGATCAGTCAATTGGGCAAAGATGCCAGCAGTGCCCGTATCATCTGGGTCAAGACCCTGCTGCTCAGTTCCGTGCTGGCGGTCGCCATCTCATCCCAGAACCTGATCCCGGTCCACATTGCCTTTATTCCTATTCTGATCCCGCCGCTGTTGCATGTGATGGCGCAGATGAACATTGACCGTCGTCAGGTAGCCTGTGTCCTCACCTTTGGCCTGACGGCCACCTACATGCTGCTGCCGGTCGGCTTTGGTGGCATCTTCCTCAACAACATTTTGGCTAAGAACCTGATCGATAACGGTGTCCAGATCACCAGCAGCCAGATCCCCTTGGCCATGGCATTACCGGTGTCAGGTATGCTGCTTGGCTTGCTGGTCGCTGTGTTCATCAGCTATCGCAAACCCCGTCAATACGATCTGGCCAAGATCCTGGAAGCCGAACCAGAGACAGTTGAACTCAATCTCACCCATATCTGGGTCGCCCTGCTGGCCATTGGCGTTGCCCTCGGGTTACAGCTGATGACCAACAGCATCGTACTGGGTGCGCTGGCCGGTTTTGTCATCTTCACCTGTGGTGGCGTCATCAAGTTTCGCGAGAGCCAGGATGCCTTCACCCAAGGGGTACGGATGATGTCGTTGATCGGCTTCATTATGATCTCTGCTGCTGGCTTTGCCGCCGTCATGAAAGCCACCAACGGGGTCGACAGCCTGGTACAGCTGGTCGCCTCCGGCGTTGGCCAACATCAGGGCCTTGCCGCTTTTCTGATGTTGTTGGTGGGACTGCTTATCACCATGGGGATCGGCTCTTCCTTCTCCACCGTGCCCATCATCGCCACCATTTATGTACCACTGTGTCTGCAACTAGGGTTTTCGCCATTGGCTATCGTTGCGCTGGTAGGTACTGCTGGAGCCTTGGGGGATGCAGGATCTCCGGCCTCCGACTCCACCCTCGGTCCGACCTCAGGTCTCAATGCTGATGGTCAGCACGACCATATCTGGGACAGCGTGGTACCGACTTTTATTCACTACAATATTCCACTCATCATCTTCGGTTAGGTCGCCTTTTCACTTTATATTGCAACCTAGTTACATAGATGAGTGGCACCAGCACGGGGACATCAGATCCCGCATGCTCATGATCATAATGCTCACGAGCAGCCGCACCAGATCTGATCCGGCTAACAAA
>JBOFSK010000193.1:0-2502 GCA_051651505.1 Aeromonas sp. | reverse complement strand
ACACGGGGATTTTCAATCCCCTGCTCTACCGACTGAGCTATCTGGGCAAATCTATAAATGGTGCCGGCTACCGGAATCGAACTGGTGACCTACTGATTACAAGTCAGTTGCTCTGCCTACTGAGCTAAGCCGGCACACTAAAACTGCTGTGCATGAAACATCTTTACTTCATGGCACCAAATTTGGTGCCCAGAGACGGAATCGAACCGCCGACACGGGGATTTTCAATCCCCTGCTCTACCGACTGAGCTATCTGGGCATGGGCGCCATTAAACGGATTTTAAGGCCGATGGTCAACGGGAAATTTCACTTTTTGTTTCGTTCGTCTTTTTTTTGCACTGCGGCGCTCATTTCTGCGCCATCTGTGACTCCATCACTGCCTTTTCGTCCCCAAACCCTTGGCTCCTCCCCCTTGATTAAGCGCGCAATGTTCTCATGATGGCGGATCAGAATGAGGCAGGAGAGCAACGAAACCGGCAGGGTGTACTCAGGTTTGAGCAGATAGGTAAAGAGCGGGCTCAGCAACACCGTAATGATCGAGGCTAACGAAGAGTAGCCGCTGACCAGCAGCACCAGCAGCCAGGTGCCGATAACGGCGCCCCCCATGGTAAAGCCGAGCGGCATCATGGTGCCCAGTGCAGTGGCTACTCCCTTGCCGCCGCGAAAGTGAAAGAACAGGGGATACATATGACCCAGGCAGGCGGCCACCCCGATAAAGCCAAGGTAGACGGGTTTGATTTGCAGATACCAGGCGAGATAAACGGGCACAGTGCCTTTGAGCACATCAAGCAGCAGCACCACCAGCGCCGCAACGCGACCACCGAGGCGCAGCACATTGGTTGCCCCCGGATTGTGGGAGCCATGATCCCGCGGGTCGGGCAGACCACTGCAACGGGAGACCAGCACAGCACTGGAGAGTGAACCCCCCAGGTAGGCCAGAATAATCATCAAAATCGTCAGGGCCGTCATCTTGGTCGTTTTTACCACGATATGAATGGGGTATGATGCCGCCACACACGCTGGCATGGGCCCTTGCCCAACCTGAGCGCTCCGGCAAGCCTGTTGCCCGGCCAGCATCCCTGCGCTGTTTTCACAGCCCATCAAGAGTAAAGAAGAAGTACAGTCATGGACAAGGTGTTTATTCGCGGACTCGAGGTTTTGACCACTATCGGTGTATATGAGTGGGAGAAGGGCATTCGCCAGAAGCTGCGCTTTGATCTGGAAATGGGGTTCGACAACCGCCCCGCCGCGGCAACTGACGATATCACGCTGGCACTGGATTATGCCGACCTCTCCAACAAGATTTGTGAGCATGTTTCCGGCAAGGTGGTCGAGCTGGTCGAGACCATGGCCGAGCAGGTCGCCATGCTGGTACTCGATGACGAGCGGGTACAGTGGGTCAAGGTGACCCTGACCAAACCGGGTGCTGTGCCCAATGCCGCCGGGGTTGGCGTCGAGATCCTGCGCCATCGCACCCCGGCCGCGAGCAGCAACTGATGACCACCCTCTATATCAGCCTGGGCTCCAACATCGAGCGGGAGCGCCACATTCGCGCCGGGCTCGATGCCCTGCATGGCGAATTTGGTGAACTGCGGGTCTCCCGGGTATTCGAAAGCGAAGCGGTGGGCTTCACTGGCCGCCCCTTCTACAACCTGGTGGTAGCCGCTGAGACAGCACTGCCGCTGGCCACGGTTTGCCAACGACTGCGGGCCATGGAATTCGCCCACGGCCGCGAGCCGGATGCCAAGAAGTTCGCCCCGCGTACCCTGGATCTCGATCTGCTGCTCTACGGCAATCTGGTGTGCGAGCAGCCGCTGCAACTGCCACGCGCGGAAGTGCTCACCAACGCCTTCGTGCTGTGGCCGCTGGCCGAGTTGGCCCCCGCTCTGCGCCACCCGGTCGATGGCCGCACCATGGGCGAGTTGTGGCAAGCCTATGACAAGGCCTCCCAGCAGCTGTGCCCCATTCCCTTTCACTGGGAAGCGTGCGAATTGCAGCATCACTGATCAACAAGGGCGCCTCACGGCGCCCTTGTCGTTTATCGCGAAATAAGAGGGCCCTGCGAGGGTGGCAGGATAGCGCCCACAACAGGAGAACCCCATGCCACTCGATACCATTCACCGTTTCAACTGCCAGCTGCTGGCGATGCTGCCCCACCAGCGCTATGAGCACGAACCGATCCTCGATTACGCCACCGACGAACGAGTCAAAGCCCGCCTCGGCTGGCAGGCGGAGTTCAGCAAGACCCTGTTTCTCAAGTTCAAGGATGGTCGCTTCGCCCTGCTGCTGACTCACAGGGACGGTCGGCTCGACAACAAGATGGTCAAGGCGGTGCTCGGCGCCAAGCCCGCCATCTGCAGCGCCGAGGAGATGCAGGCCCAGATCGGTTGCCTGCCGGGGGCTGTCTGCCCCTTCCTGCCACGGGCGGATATTCCGCTCCTGATTGACCGGCAATTGCTCAATCACACCGCCTTCACCTGGACCCCGGGCCACCCGGAGCTG
>JBOFSK010000192.1:0-3582 GCA_051651505.1 Aeromonas sp. | reverse complement strand
TGAGGTGAGGTTGTCGGCTGTGGAGGATGCAGTTTCCAAAGAGATTCCGGCTCGAAAGCTCTCGGCTAATCAGGAGTCTGTCGGGATTCTGCCCTTAAGCGCTCAATTACGGTTGGTATAGAATAGTGGGGTGCCCGTGGTGACATACTCCCTCACCAAATCAGAGATTATGGTGAGGGCTTCCAACAGCCCGATGAAGGGTGTGTAGGATTTCCTTCGTGGTACTCTGATCCATAGTTCCAACTATGGTTAACTTCCCACTACGGCGTTTTATGCTTGGGAAAATATCCAACCCAAGCCTTTTCAAGTTGATAGCTGCGTTGATGTCGCGGTCAACCTTCAAAGAATGTTGCTCATCCCAATAGTCTCTGATGCCGCAATCGGTGAAGATGATTTCATCACGATAGCAAAGAACCATTGACGAATAAGCAGGTTTTTTAGCGATGACGACTGATCCAGCTTTTTCGGCTATGTATTCCAGTGTCTTGAAAAAGTTGCCAAACGCTGCGTCAGACCAAGACTTATTGAGTCCTGACTTAGCGGATTGACCATTCGGAAGAAACGTCCCCACTTCGTCCTGTTTGGCTTTATTGCGTCTGGTCAAACCCTTGAGATTGAGATCTTCATGAAAGAAAACCTTCTTTCCAGTTCTCACTAACTTGTGAGCGGTTTTATACTGAAAATCTTTACGAGATCTGGCAATCCGTTGATGTTGTTTTGCCTCTCGTTTTGCCAGCTTGCGACGCGACTTAGAACCCCGCTTGCGTTTGTTTCGCTTCGTTGAAATGCGGTCAAGTTTGGCTTGCTCCGTTCTGAGTGGCTTCAGGGAGGGTAGTTTTTCACCTTCTGAAGTTGCCAAATAGACATCCTCATTCAGCACAGCATCCATGCCCATTGAGTTCTCCCAGGTTGGGATTACCGTGTCTGACACAAAATCTGGCACGGTTGGATCTTCCAACATGATTTGCATGAACCATCCGTCAGCTTTCTGGGTAACACTGACTTGCTTAATGATGAACTCTTCTGGAATCTCACGGTGCATTCGCACTTTGACGACTCCCAACTTAGGCAGTCGGATGTACAACCAATGCTTGCGAACCAGAGAGAGTTTGACTGCTTTACCATCCGCAAACGTCATAGTTCTGAAGTCTGCAACGGTCTTAAATCGGGGCTTGCCTGACTTGTTGCCGTTACTATCTCCCACGATGAATCGCTCAAATGCTTTGTCTACCCGCTTAGATACTTCCTGTAAAACACTGGCATCCACGCGAGAGAGATCAAGCAATTCACCGCTATGCCAAACTTTGACTAAATCCTGTTTCAGGATGGGTAACTGCTTCTTTTGAGCATAAAAGTTTGGTTTTTCG
Source organism: Aeromonas sp. (assembly GCA_051651505.1). GTDB lineage: Bacteria > Pseudomonadota > Gammaproteobacteria > Enterobacterales > Aeromonadaceae > Aeromonas. The sequence continues at coordinate 2,215 of JBOFSK010000192.1, read as the reverse complement.
CGTAAGTCCGCAATGCTGCTCACCAATGGGCAAGCATTAACGTTAGTACGATTCATTTCCCACCAATCAAATCTATCTCCCAATTGGCGGTTATACCAATAGCGAGAAATTCTGAGCCATTCGTTGAGCGCTAGTTTTTGCTTGGTGTCTGGATAGAATTTGTACTGAAACGTTGTCTTCATTGCGTTACGACCTTGACGCTTGACTTAGTGTTATGATAGCACAAGCAAAATATTTAGTGTCAATACTATGAGCAAAGATTTTATTCATAAGGCAAGGGGAGTATCAGACCTTAAGTGCCATTTAGTGTTAACGCCAAAATACCGTAGAAAACTATTCAACGAACCCATGTTGATCCGACTGGAAGAAATCTTTAAGACGCTAATGGAGAAGTGGGAAGGTCGGTTGATTGAGTTCAATGGTGAAATGGATCATGTCCATCTGCTGATTCAGTATACGCCTCAGACTGAACCGAGTAAGCTCATCAACAATCTGAAAACGGTTTCCAGTCGATACCTCAGAAAAGAATTTGCGGAGCGCGTCAATGAGTTTTATCGAAAAGATGTCCTGTGGACAAATGGCTACTTTATTGCGTCTTGTGGCGGGGTTACAGTTGAGCAGCTTAAACAGTACATTGAGGAACTAGAAGGGGTGGCACTTGAGCTAGCGAAAACGGCTGAAGTGGTTACGCCGGGAGGAGTTCAAGGTGTGGCACTTTATCCGGCAGAGGTTGTTTTTAAGTCACAGGGAATAGTGGGAAGCGTGGAAGCCCCCATCTTTTAAGTGGGGGAGGAAACGCGACTTCAGCGGCTTGAGCCGCCTGTAAATATTCATAGTGCAACTCGCTATCATATGTGACATAATTATGGAATGGAACAAACTCTTACAGTCGTTTGCAAGCTTCAACCTAGCGTTGAGCAAGTCACCATGATTGAGGCAACACTCAAAGCCTTTGCTGATGGATGCCATTTTGCTAACGAAGCCGTTAAGCCAACCGTGACCAACAAGGCACGGATTCAGTCCGAAGTTTACGAGCAGTTGCGCGGTCGGTTTGATCTGAGTGCAAACTTGGCTGTAAGAGCCTGTGCCCGTGTTGGCGCTGCCCGTAAAACGGCGAAGCAGCACAAGAAACCAGTTCGAGAGTTTAAGCCTACTTCGGTAGACTATGACGCTCGGATTTTTGCGTTTCGAGAGAAGGACTGCACAGTCAGCCTGACGCTGATTGGCGGTCGTGAGCATGTCCCGCTGGTGCTGGCTAATTATCAGATTGGCAAGCTTAAGGGAAGGAAGCCGACTGCTGCTGTGCTGGTTAAACGCAGAGATGGAAGCTATTACATCAACATTCAGGTCAGCGATGAAGCTCCTGACCCAATCAAAGCGGATAACGTGATTGGGGTTGATTTTGGTCGTACAGATATCGCCGTTACGTCTGTTGGAGAAAAGTTTAGTGGAAAACAGATAACTCAAGTTCGAGATCGGTTTAGCCGCGTTCGAGCATCGCTGCAATCGAAAGGTACGAAAGGCGCAAAGCGCGTCCTGAAACGACTGTCGGGCAGAGAGCAAAAATTTCAGCGCTGGGTAAACCACAACATCAGTAGACGAATCATCAATCAAGCCGTTGAACTGAACGCGGTCATCGCAATTGAAGACTTGACCGGAATTAGGAAGCGCACCAACCAACAACCCAGAACCAAAACCGAGCGCCGTCGTTCTAATAGTTGGGCGTTCTTTCAGTTGCGCTGGATGCTTGAATACAAAGGCATTCAGGCAGGTGTCCAAGTCGTCAAAATCAACCCAGCGTATACGAGCCAAACCTGCCATCAATGCCTGCATATTGGGCTGAGATCTGGGAAACGGTTTAAGTGTACGAACTGTGGATGGCATGGGGACGCTGATCTAAATGGTTCGCTGATGATTCGTGTTCTTGGGGGTGCCGTAAGCCATCCTGAAAGCTCCGTGCTCTGTTGTCCTATACGGGCGGCTTAGCTAGAGGGCTAAAGCCCCCGTGCTTCAGCCGGGGGATTGCTTACAAAGCATTTTTCCCGGCTCCGGGAAAAATGTATTGAAGATCGCCAAGTGTAAAATTAAGCATGCCAATCTTAACTGCAACAGATCAACCCATCTATTTCCCCAGTGTCACCCTCACCGGATTGGCACTGGAAGGTTTTTTGAGACGCATTCAAGTTCTGGCAGAAGGGCCATGGGGTGCTAGGCG
>JBOFSK010000191.1:0-16634 GCA_051651505.1 Aeromonas sp. | reverse complement strand
GGGCGTTGAACTCGAGGGTGTAGGCGGCCTGGATATAGGTTTGCAGCGCCATGACCTGCTGCGGGGAGTTAGCTAGCAGCAACCGGTAGGGGGCTTGGATCTCGATGGTCATGGGTGACTCCTTCTCTTGCGATGGTTTGAGAGTAAAAGCCCAAACTTAAGAAACCCTTAAGCAGCAAAAAAAGTTGTCAGCGAGCCAGCGGGCAGGCAATCTGCGCCGCTGTTATCCAACCGGAAGCACCCAAGAGGAACCGCCATGTTATCTACCGTCAGCTGCCCCCTGTGTGCCAGCCATCGCAGTTATCCCCTGCCGGTGGCGGGCAAGCACTATCATCGCTGCCTCGCGTGCGAGCTGGTCTGGCTGGATGAGGCGGATCATCTGGATGAGGCGGCGGAGAAGGCGGTCTATGACGGTCACGACAACCGGGTGGATGATCCCCGTTATCGCTCTTTTCTGATGCGGGCCTTTGGCGAGGTGCTGAGTCGGGTAGCGATCCCGGCCAGTGGTCTTGATTTTGGCTGTGGCCCGGGCCCTGCGCTGGTGGCGATGGGGCGCGAGGCGGGTTACCAGATGGCGGGGTATGACAAGTTCTACGCTGATCGCCCTGAGTTGCTGACGCGCCAGTACGATTTCATCACCAGTACCGAGGTGATCGAGCATATCGCCGAGCCACGCGCCGTGCTGGAGCAGTTGTGGGCCTGCCTCAAACCCGGCGGCGTGCTGGTGTTGCAGACCCAGCGGGTGCTCGGTGACGAGCGTTTCAAAAACTGGCGCTATCGCCACGACCCGACCCACATCGTCTTCTTTGCCGAGGCGTCGTTTCGGCGGCTTGCCGCCAGCTGGCAGGCCGAGCTCAGCTTCCCCCACGCCGATGTGGCGGTATTGCAGAAAGGCACGCCGTGAGGCGTGCCTTCGTCTGTTACTCGTCGGGTTCGCCCGGCGCTACTCCTTGTAGCCCTTGTCCTGCCACTGGTAGTACATCAGGGCAGATTTGACGCCGATTGACTTGAATGGCTCTGGCGGTAGCCACATCGGCAGACTCTGCTCGGCGTGGTTGAACCAGGGGTGCTCCTTACCCTGATAGAGGCTGGCCACGATGTCGCCAAACAGGAAGGAGAGGTTGATGCCGTGGCCGTTGTAGCCGAGGGCGTAGTAGATGTTGTTGTGATCCCCCATCACCCCCACCGCTTCGGTGCTGTCGCCGGTCATGCCGAGCACCCCGTCCCACACCTGCTCAAACTTGATCCCCTTGAGGGCCGGATAGAGGGTCACCAGCTCGGTCATCATCATCTCGCTGACCCGGTTGAGGTCGCCCTTGTAGTTGAGGCCATCGTTGAAGACGTACTCGGCATTGCCGCCCCCGATGACGATGCGGTTATCCGGGGTTAACACCAGATGAAACAGGATATTGCGGGTGTCGTAGTAGGGCACCCGACTCTGCCACTGGATGGCGGCTAGCTGCTTTTTGCTGAGCGGCTCGGTGACGGCGCTTTGGGCGTGCACCGGAAAGACTCGTCCGCTGAAGTAGCCAAGTTTTGAGGTATAGCCGTTGGTCGCCAGCACTATGCTGTCGGCGGTCACCTTGTACTTGTCGGCCACATTGAGCTCAATCTGCTTGCCCTCCTTGATCCCCAGCACCGGGCTCTGCTCGTAGATGGTGACGCCCGCTTGCTCCACCGCCTTGCGCAGGGCATTGACCAGTTTCATGGCGTGTACCTGACCGCCATTGGGGTCGTAGACCGCCCCCACGTAGCGATCGGTACCGAGTTTTTCCTCTGTGGTATCGGCGTTCCAGTACTGGAGCGGGATGCCGAGGCGATTGGCGGTTTTCACATAGTCGCGGTACTCGGGGATATCCTCCTCATCGAGGATCGCCTCCACATAGCCATCGAGCTTGAGGTCGGCCTCGACACCGGTTGAGGCGACCAGCGCCTGCAGCTTGCGCATGCTGGCGACCAGCGCCTGCAGCTTGCGCATGCTGGCGACGGTGAGATCGTAGTGGCGCTTGCTCGCTTCCCCCTCTTCGTCGAGATCCATCACCTCGGAGCCCGGCAACACCATGCCGCCGTTGCGGCCCGAGGCGCCACTGCCCACCTGTTTCGCTTCGAAGATGGCGATCTTGAGCGACGGATTGGCCTTGGCCAGATGCCAGGCGCTGGAGAGGCCGCTGTAGCCGCCACCTATGATGGCGATATCTACCTTGAGATCCTGCTTGAGCGGGGCGCTCTCCTGCTTGGGTTTCTCTTTGAACCAGTAGCTGGTATTGGGCTCGAAGTCGCTCGTCTTGGGACCGCAGGCCGTGAGGAAGAAACAGCTGATGCACATGGTCAACGCTCGTTGGCAAAGGGTGGTCGGATTCATCTTCTACTCCGGTTACAGATACAAAATATCAAATCATTTCATCGGGTTGGGCGGTATTGACCCGGCGACCTATGTCTCTAAGCCGGGCCAGCTGATCGGCAAGACCGGGCCCCTCATCCAGGCTGGTGACAAAGTTCCAGAGGTAGGTCATCACCGCATAGACATGGCCTGCCGAGACCTGGGGCTGGGCTATCAACATGGTGATGGCCAGCAGGAACAGCAGGGAGGCGCTGATGCCGACCGCCAGAAAAGCGAGTGCCTCCCGATCCGAAATCCGGATGCGGAGCCAGGCCAGCGCGCGATAGTGGCGGGAGAGGCTGGCTGACTGGGCATGAGTGACCAGTTTGACCTCGTGTTCCAGCCGATCGTTGAGCCGCTCGTGCAGCAGTTGGTTCTTGCGCGAAAAGCCGGGCAGCAGCAGGCCGAACAGCAGCAATACCCCCATGCAGGCGATGCCGACCCAGAACTCGATCACCATCAGCATCACGGCCGCCCCGACGATGGAGATCAGGCTGGTGGCCAGGATCGGGATATGTTTCTCGAAGAAGTCGACAAACTCCCGCGCCAGGGTAACCCGCGCCACTATGGTGGATTGCCCCTCCTGCTGCTGGCGCTGGGTCAGGATCACCGGCACCGCCAGTGCCGCATAGATATGGGTAAAGGTACGGGTATCGACCGCCCGGCGCAGGGCGCCGATGAGCCAGAACAGCAGTACGATGAGGGCGTAGCTTGAAGCCTGCCACCACTGCCCCTTGACGATGGCATCGATGGCAAAGCCGGCGAACAGGGGATAGACCACCAGCAGGATGTTTTCGAGGGCCACCAGCGAGAAGGTGCCCGCCAGCTTGAGGGGATTGGCCCGCGCAATCGCCCCCAGCGAACGACCGGCCGAGTGTGGCAACGGCGTGGCCTGCTCGTCGCAACTGGCTGCCGAAGTGGTTGGTGTTGTCATGGGTTATCTCCTAAGATGTCGGAAACGTTAATTTTGAGCAAGTGCTCAAAGTTTGTTTGAGCGACTGCTCAAAGTCAAGCAGATCGATGGATATCGCAGGAGGTCAGATGGCACGCCCATCAGCAGAACAGCGCAAAGAGATGATCATCGAGGCCGTACTGGCCCTGTTTCGGGAGAAGGGGATGGCGGCATCGTCAACCCGTGATATTGCCGAACGCACCGGTCTGGCGCGCAGCCACGTCTACCACTACTTCAAGGATTGGAAGGAGCTCTGCCTCTGCGCCGTGGAGCGTTTCACCAGTCAGGAGATCGCCGAGCAGCGGGAGTGGCTGTTGCCGCTGCCTGCCCGCGAAGCGTTGCCGCTCTTTGTGCGGGACAACCTGCCGACCAGTCAGGATGCCTCTTGGGCCATCTATCTGGATGCTTGGAACGAGTCGCTGCGCGACCCTGTGTTTGCCGAGAGCTACCGCAAAATCATTCTGGCGTGGCGCGAGGTGCTGGAGCAGGTCCTGCAAAAAGGGATCGACAGCGGCGAGTTTGTGGCGGGCGATGCCCGGCGACTGGCGCGCCAGATCACCTCCCTCATCAACGGCTATGCCGATGACCTTATTCTGGAGCCGACCCCCGAGACGGTAGAGGCCACTTATCAAGAGATCATGCAGGTGGTCAATCAGCTGGTCTTGCCCCCGGCCCACTCATAGCAAACAACGGGTTCAGGTCTTGAGATTTGCATTGGTTTTTTTGTCTTGACCTGACAAGCGGGTGAGCCGGAGTAACCCGACGCCGTCGGGCGAGCAAACGGGGGAGAAGACCTTTGGTGATGTTGGCCCTTGCCTGCGTCACTCCCCCAACCACCCGGCCTCTTGGGGTAAGGCCGTTACCAATCACCGCGTAGTCAGGTCTGGAGGTGGCACGGTGAGGCCAAACGATCAGGATCAAAAAAGGGCCAGCCGGTGCAAACCGGCTGGCCCTTTTGGTTACAGGTTTTTTAGCGAGGTGAGTCGTCAGGCCGCCAGACGGGTCAGTACCTTCACCAGCAGCTCGATGCGCGGGGCAATGCTAGCCAGATCCAGATACTCTTCGTCACTGTGAAAGCCTGCCCCGATAGGGCCCAGGCCATCCAGGGTCGGAATGCCGAGGGCGCCGGTCAGGTTGGCATCTGAACCACCCCCTACTTCTTGCCAGGTGATAGGCAAGCCCAGTTCAATGCCACACTCTTCGACCAAGGTCATCAGGGCGTGGGTTGCCTCTGACGGTACCATGGCAGGTTTGTGGGCCTCACGAGTGAGCGCAATCGTCACGCCTTCAACATGAGGGCGCTCGGCCAGGGTCAACAGTTGATCGTTGATCTGGTTGTACTCGTCATTGTCCCAGAAACGGACATCCACCACAGCGCAGGCATGAGCTGGCACTATGTTGGCCCCGTTGCCCCCTTCAACCACCCCGGTATTGAGGGTGGTGCCGCTCTCGAAGTTGGTGAGGGCGTTGATGGCCAGGATCCAGTGACCCAGCTCGGTGATGGCGCTGCGCCCCTTCTGCGGTTCGTTACCCGCATGGGCAGCCTTGCCGGTAAACTCGATGCGATAGCGGGCCATCCCCTTACGGGCTTTGACCAGTGAGCCATCGGCACGGGCGGCTTCAGCAACCAGCACTTGCTTGGCATCTTTGGCGACCGAGGTTAGCCAGTCACCAGAGTGCAGGGAGCCTATCTCTTCATCCGGGTTCATGCACACGCAAATGCTCAGGCTGTCACGTACTTCACGAGGCAGGGTGCGCAGGGCATAGACAATGTTGAGCAGGCCGGATTTCATGTCAGAGACACCGGGGCCGTAGGCGCGTTCGCTATCGACACTCATCGGGCGAGCGGCGGCAGTACCGACCGGAAAGACGGTATCCATATGGCCGATCAGCATTACGTCGATGTGAGCCGCATCCGGTTGGTTACGGATCTCAAGGCCCACCCCGGCAACGCCGCAATCGACGCGTTTGATCTGCCAGCCACCCATGGCCTCATATTTGCTGGCCATCAGGTCGGCAACGGCAGCGATGCCCGGCTGGTGCAGGGAGCCGCAATCCAGGTTGATAAGGGGGGCCAGCTCGGCCAGGTATTGATCCACAGAAAAAGTCATTGGTTGCTCCACGATGAGATCAGGATTACAGCAGGATGTTCATCACCAGCATGGCGCCAAAGGCGTTCAGTACCGAGATGGCGACCATGATAGGAATGTAGCGCCCTTCGGTACCGATACAGCCGAGGATACGGCCCATGTACTGCACCTGGGAGCCCATCAGGTAGATGGCTGGCGCCAAAATGGCGATGTGGGTGCCGTTGAGAATGCCCTGATCGAACAGGGTGATGACCACACCAACCGCGCCACCCATGGACATCCAGGCGCCGATCAGCACGGCGGCCGCTTCACCTGGCAGGCCAAAAACAGCCATGACGGGGGCAAAAATGGCACCCATTGCATCCAAGGCACCGGTGATCTGCAGCGCTTTGATGATGACGAAGGCCATCAGGACGTTCGGCACGGTTGACGTGGTGGCAATGACCCAGCCTTTTTTGGCGCCTTCAACAAAGATATCGGTGACGATTTGCTTTTTAACGTTAGCCTGACTCATTGGGCTTGATCCTTCTGCTGAATAGGGGCGGGAGTAGCGGTGACCTTGCCTTCGGTGATGTTCAGATAGAGTCGGAACAGGTTGGCACCGATGATTTTGAAGATAAACATCACGGCAACCGCCAGACCAATGGAGGAGCTAACCGCAGCCGAGCCATCGGCCAAGGTCAGGGTAAACAGCACAGCACCGGAGGAGAAGAAGTTGACGATGGCGGCACCGGCAGAGAACTGGAACATGGTGAACACGTCAGTTTCGCGCTTGGTGATCAGATCTTCATCCTTCAGTTGGCGGGTCATGGCCGCACCGGCATCGGCACTTTGCAATGAGGCGATCAGCGCCAAGCCGGTATTACCCGGAATACCCATCAGTGGGCGCAGCATCGGGGTCAGTAATTGGCGCGCCGCGTTGAGGGCACCGTAGTGCTCCAGTACGTTGATCATGCCCAGCGCAAACATCACGGTGGGGATCAGGGTCAGGGCGAAGATAAAACCATCGCGGGCACCACTACCGCCCTTGCCACGAAAATCGCTCATGACCGTTTTGATCCCTTCACCGCTTTCGCTGACGCTCTGGGCCACTTTACCGAACGAACCATTGAGGGTTGTAAAATCTAATACGCCGTACCAGTCATTGGATTGCATCAATCCAGAGAAGAAGACAACGGCAAATGCCAAGGCCAGGTAACTGCCAATAGTTACCCGACGGTTGTGATCAGTCATGTTATGAACTCCATCGTTTTATCGTTATTTAATCGGCAACATTATCGTTGATGTGTTTGTTATTAAATTGATTGCGGTCAAAGTAACAATCTATCAAGGTTTTGTTTTTTGGTATTACATAATACACTTGTTGGTTTTATTGGATTAATGTGCTGATTTTGTTGTTTTTGTTGAGCGCGGTAATGTGGCGTGTGAGGATAAAAAAAACCGGGCACAAGGCCCGGTTTTATCAGTCGGTAGCAGGCAGATTACTGGAGAACCAGCACCATCAGCAGACCGACAGTAATGGCAGATACCAGAAAGGCAAAACCGTAGAACACATAGTGGTGCAGTTTGGTGGTGTGAACCCCCAGATCGTGCAAACCATGGTAGATGCGGTGCATACCGTGCCAGATGGGCAGGGCGATGACTGCCAGCAGGATGCAAGCACCCCACCAGGAGCTGGCGAATGCGTGCACACGCTCATAGCTCATGGTTTCTACGTCCATGATGCCCATGGGCACCAGCAGACCGGTGATCAGCACCAGAACCGGCAGCAGCATGGCAACGACCATACCACCGGCACCAAACAGACCCCAGTAGATGGGTTCGTCAGAACGTCTCATGTTTTTTTCCTCAAATCATGATTGGTTGAGATATCGCGGCCAACGGTGTGATGGCGCGGGTGACTGCGTCCAGCAGACGGGGTTCACCCACACCATCAGTGCGTTGCAGAGTGTTATCCTCAGGCCACGATGATCAGGACGAGCACAGAAACCACCGCCAGCGCCACATATTGGGCGATAACGATAGGTTGCTCCGGCAGCAGATCTTCACCACGGAAGACACGCATGGCCTTGGGGGCCAACGCGAACCAGGTCTTGGCGTGGAACAGGCACGCCGCCAAGGCGATGACATGGAACAGGATGGCGATCGGGCTTTGCAGGGATTCCAGCCAGCCGTTGAACGCCTCTGCGCTCTGGACCAGGCGCATCAGACCCCACATCAGCACGACGGCATAGATGGAGACGAAGATACTGGTGCCTTCACGGATCATGTAACCGGTGTAGAAAGCATTTTTCAGCCACCAGTCTTTCTTCATTTCGCGAACATAAGGCTTACGTTTGCTATTGGTGTTGTTCATGGTCTTATTCCTGCTCTTAGTCTGGCTTGAACATGGCGATCATGTAGTCTTTGGCACTTTCAACCTTGCCAAGCTGGATAGCGGCCGCGGGATCAACCCCTTTCGGGCACACGTCAGAGCAGTAACCCACGAAGGTACAACCCCAAACGCCTTGGTCCTGGCTGATGATCTTCATCCGCTCTTTGGCGCCGCCATCACGGTTATCGACGTTGTAGCGATAGGCCAATGCCAACGCTGCCGGGCCGGTAAACTGCTTGTTGATGCCATACTGCGGGCACGCGGCATAGCACAGACCACAGTTGATGCACTGGGAGAACTGCTTGTACTTGGCCATCTCGGCCGGGGTCTGAATGTACTCGCCATCGCACAGATTGCGCGGCTCAGACGCCATGATGTACGGCTTGATGCTCTCCAGCTTCTCGATGAAGTCGGACATGTCGACCACCAGATCGCGCTCGATCGGGAAGTTGTTGAGCGGCTCGATAGTCATCTTGCCTGGCAGATAGTCACGCAGGAACGCTTTGCAACCCAGCTTGGGTACACCGTTGACCATCATGCCGCAAGAGCCACAGATCGCCATCCGGCAGGACCAGCGGAAGCTCAGGGTAGAGTCCAGGTGATCCTTGATGTATTGCAGGGCATCCAGCAGTGACATCTCGCGTTGATAAGGCACCTGGAAGGTTTGCATCCAAGGCTCGTTATCCTGCTCAGGACGGTAGCGCAGGATCTCAATTTCCATCATCTCAGCCATTCTTTTTCGCCTCGTCTTGTTTCTCTCCCTCAGAGCCGTACACACGTTTTGCCGGCTGGGACTTGGTGATCTTCACATCGGAGTAATCGATGTTCGGCGTGCCTTCATTGTTGAAGAAGGACAGGGTGTGCTTGAGGAAGTTCACGTCATCACGCTCCTCATAACCGTCCAGACGCTGGTGGGAACCACGCGACTCTTTACGGTTGATGGCGGAGTGGGCCATGGCTTCGGCCACGTCCAGCATGTAGCCCAGTTCAATGGCATACAGCAGGTCGGTGTTGAAGACAGAGGATTTGTCGTTGACCTTGACCTTCTTGTAACGGGCTTTGAGCTCGTTGATCTTGTCGATGGTGTTTTGCATCAACTCTTCGGTACGGTAGATACCGACGCCCGCTTCCATTGACATGCCCAATTCGTTGCGGATATCGGCCGGGTTTTCGGTGCCGTCGATCTCCATCAGCGAGAGGTGCCCTTGGATCAGTGCTTCGGCCTTGGCCGCCAGCGCGGCGGTATCGCCATGCACTTGCGTCTTGGCGTAGTTACCGGCCTGTTCACCCACCAGCTTGCCGAACACCACGATTTCGGACAGGGAGTTGGAACCCAGACGGTTGGCGCCGTGCAGACCCACAGAGGCACACTCACCTGCGGCATAGAGGCCTGGCAGACGGGTTGCACACTTGTTGTCGGTTTCGATACCACCCATGGTGTAGTGAGCAGTCGGACGTACCGGGATCGGCTCTTTGGCCGGATCGACGTTAACGTAGGCCTTGGCCAGTTCGCAGATGAACGGCAGACGCTCTTTCAGGTACTTCTCGCCAAGGTGACGCAGGTCGAGGTGAACCACATCGCCCATCGGGCCCTGGATCACGCGGCCTTTTTGCTGCTCTTGCCAGAATGCTTGGGAAACGCGATCGCGCGGACCCAGTTCCATGTATTTGCTCTTTGGCTGGCCGACCGGTGTTTCCGGGCCCAGACCGTAGTCTTGCAGGTAACGGTAGCCATCCTTGTTGAGCAGGATACCACCTTCACCACGGCAGCCTTCGGTCATCAGAATACCGGTGCCCGGCAAACCGGTTGGGTGATACTGGACGAACTCCATATCACGCAAAGGTACGCCGTGACGGTAGGCCAGCGCCATGCCATCACCGGTGACGATGCCACCGTTGGTGTTGTAGCGATAAACGCGGCCAGCACCACCGGTTGCCAGGATAACGGACTTGGCCTGGATAAAGCGGGTGATACCGTTTTGGATATCAAAGGTCAGAACGCCCTGTACCCGACCATCATCGACGATCAGATCCAGACAGAAGTGCTCATCGAAGCGCTTGATGCCCGGATACTTGATGGAGGTCTGGAACAGGGTGTGCAGAATGTGGAAGCCGGATTTGTCAGCAGCGAACCAGGTACGCGGCACTTTCATGCCACCAAATGGACGCACGTTAGCCTTACCATCTGGTTTGCGGCTCCAGGGGCAACCCCAGTGCTCCAACTGGACCATCTCTTTGGTGGCGTTATTGACGAAGTAGTCGACTACGTCTTGTTCGCACAACCAGTCACCACCGGACACTGTGTCATTGAAGTGGTTTTCGAGTGAGTCGTCGTCACGCACGACACCGGCGGCGCCGCCTTCGGCGGCAACGGTATGGCTACGCATTGGGTAAACTTTTGAAATCAATGCGATTTCTAAGTCAGGGTGCTGCTCTGCGATAGCGATAGCGGCACGCAGGCCAGTACCACCGGCACCGATGATGGCAACATCGGTCTTGATAATATCCACATCTGCCTCCTTGGGGATAGATTTGCTGAGCGTGATTTTGCTCTATGAAAAAAATTTAGGCTTGATGCAAGTCAAACTGCTGGGTTTTATTCCATTTTTTATTAGCTATTTTTCTAGAAAACACCCGTATCCCTGGATGAAAATGTCGTTATTTTTGCCATTTTCAGTGTTAATAAGCAGTTAAGTACCTTGCTGCAAAGACTTTAACCCGAGGATTGTACTTGGTTTTTCGGCGAAATAATGCGAACAGTCTCTCTTTTTGGGTAATTTTGAAAAATTTTTTTAGTTCTTTACTGAATATTTTTAATGATAACCATTATCACTTTGGTGTTTCAGATAAGAATAAATAATCCGAGATGTAGGGGGATGGGGGGCGATAAAGCCACCAAGTCGGCAATTGCACTCGGTGTGACAAGCGGGGATTATGCTGAGGTCGTGATATTAATTACTGAAATTTAAGCATTATTTAGACAGCGAAAGGGGCCGTGGAGGCCCCTTTTTACTCATGCTCAAATGCGGAACATGCCTACCTGATGACCCAGTTCACCGGAAATATTTTTAAGTTGTTCAGAGAGGTGGCGCGAGCTGTCTGCATCCACCGCCAGGGTGTCGGAGACATCCTTCACCGTCTGAATGTTGCGGCTGACCTCGTCGGTGACGGCCCGTTGTTCTTCTGCGGCGCTGGAAATCTGGGTCGCCATGTCGGAAATCTGATTAATTGAGATGGTGATCTGCTCCAGCGCCTGGGTGGCGTTGTTGGCGTCATCCACGCTGTTTTGGGCCAGCAATTGACCTTCGTGCATGGTGCTCACCGCCCCCTGGGTATTGCGCTGCAAGGTTTCGATCATGTTGCGGATTTCGACGGTAGAGCTGTGGGTGCGCTGTGACAAGACCCGTACCTCGTCAGCCACGACCGCAAAGCCGCGACCCTGTTCGCCAGCTCTGGCCGCCTCAATGGCTGCGTTGAGTGCTAGCAGGTTGGTCTGCTCGGCGATGCCCTGAATGGTAGAGAGGATGGTATTGATCTCTTGTGCGTTTTTTTCCAACTCCTGAATGATGTTGGAGGCTTGCTCAACCTGGGTCGCCAGATCGGTGATGGAGCGCTGATTGCGGGCAATAACCTGCTTGCCCTGTTCGCAACTGTGGGAGGAGGTGCGGGCCGCGTCGGCGGTCTGCTCGGCGTTGCTGGCAACCTCAACGGCGGTGGCGGACATCTCGTGCACCGCGGTGGCGATATGGGCGATCTCGTTTTGCTGACGAGCCAGACCTGTGCTCGATTTCTCCGCCATGCTGTGGGCGCTGTTGGCCTGCTGGTTGAGTTGGCCTGAAGAGCCAGCGATATCCTGCACCATCACATGGATCCGCTCGATGAAGGTGTTGACGTGTTTGGCAACCGCACCCACCTCATCTTCTCGTTCAATCTTGATGCGGCGGGTCAGATCCCCGTTGCCTCGCGACAGATCTGCAATCGCTTCACTCAAGGTTTTCAGTGGCAGCAGGGCACGATGGATGGCCATATAAGAGAAGCCCACCACGATGAGGATGGTCAGCAGCCCCTGCAGCAGAGCCGAGTTGGTCATCCGTGTCACCGCTTGGTGAGCCACTTCATCATCGACCATCATGCCGTAATACCAGTCACTATTGGGGATCTGGGTGAAGTCGTAGAGGGTGTTCTTGCCGCTGATCACCTGCTCGTTCATCATGCCGTCATGGGCGACTTGATGGATGTAGGTTGCGGTAAAATCAGGTGCCAATGTGGTGGCCGGCTTGAGGCTCAACGACGGGTCTGGGTGAGCAATAATCATGCCCTTGTTGTTCACCAGCACGGCGTAGGCCCCCTTTGTGGTGACCGCCAGAATATCCGCGACCAAGGTGCTGATGGAGATGTCGCCGGCGATCACCCCCTGGGTGTTGCCGCGCTGGAAGGGCTCGGCAATGGTGATAATCAGTTGGCCACTGGCGGTGTCGGTATAGGGTGGGGTGATGGTCAGCTTTCCTGCCGCCATGGCCTCTTGGTACCAGGGGCGTTGACGGGGGTCAAAACCGGCAGGCAGCTCGGTAGGCTTGCTGGTGATCATCTTACCCTCAGCGGTGCCCGCGTAGACCAGATCAAACCCTCCGGCCGCCATGGCTTGCGCCAGATGGCTGATGGGGGCATCCGCTTGGGCAAACGCCTCCTTGCTGGCCGCGATCAGGTTGATGCTGGTATCGAGCCAGCGCGAGAGCCCCTTGACGTTGGCCGTGGCACTTTCGTCGATAATATTCTCGGCCAGGCGTTCGGTTTCGATATGCAGTTGGTTGGTGTTGTAGCTGATTTGCAGGCCGCTGATCACCAGAATGATGATACCTATGGTCAGAGCCAGCTTATTTTTAATCGATAAATTCATAGTCGCATCCTTATTGTCCCTAACAAAGGTGGGTGATCGTGACTGGTTATCGGCTCATCGAGGATTTTCATTACCTAGCGCGGCGTTTTTTTAGCCACGTTTTTCGCCCATGAGAAAGCGATCTGGCCGATTGGAAAAAATACCGTCGACCCCCAAGGTGGTCAGGTGTTGATAATCCTCGAGATAATCCACGGTATACACCAGCACCTTAAGACCACGGCGATGGGCATCGGCCACTAAGCGCTGGTTAACAAAATCGACATCGCAATTGAGTGACCAGGCCCCCAACTGCTCGGCCCCCTCTGCCAACGTCAGTGGCAGGTGAGCGATCAGGGCGCCGAGGCGGATATCTGGCCGCAAGCGGGCAAACCGGGTCAGTTCAGGATGGTGGAAAGAGGAGATGAGCCACTGGCTGGCGCTAAAGCCGAGTTCGGTCTCGGCGCGGCGGGTGAGGGTGGCAACGGCCTCGGCACTCAGGGCATCTTTGAGTTCGATGTGCAGTTCACAGCGGCCCGCGATCAGGGCCATCACCTGCCACAGGGTCGGGATAACCTCGCCTTCGCCGGCATCGAGCTGTGCCAGATAGCCGCGTGATTGTGCGCCCAGCAGCCCCTTGCCGTTGGTGCAACGCTCAAGACGTCGATCGTGGAATACCCACAGTTCGCCGTCGGCGCTCTGCACGTCGATCTCGATGGCGCTGACACCAAGCTCAAGCGCTTTGGTCATGGCTTTGAGGGTATTTTCTGGTGCCAAGCCGCTGGCACCACGGTGGGCAATAATCTGCATGGTCTACTCCATAATCGAGAGGGCATTAGCCTGGCAGGGGTGAATGCCAAGCTGGCGATGGGGCGTATTGAGTCTTCACTCTAAAGCAGGGGCACGAGTCAGGTAAAGTTGCGCCTGATGATGTACCCCCTAAATGTCAGGCACGCATGCTGCCATTTCGCTATGATCGCGGCCGCTTTCCCTTTATTGAGTTGCATATGTCTACCGTCGATCTGGGCACCGCCCCTCTTTCCCATCTGTTCTGGCGCTATGTTACGCCGACCGTGGCCGCCATGCTGGTGACCGGTATCTATGTGGCCATCGACGGTATGTTTGTCGGCCATATCCTGGGCCAGGACGGTCTGGCTGGGCTGATGTTGGCCTATCCGATTTGTGCCGTGCTCTATGCGGTGGGGGCCCTGATCGGGATGGGCGCCTCGTCGCTGGTCTCTTTCTATCTGGGGCAGGGTAACCCGGCTAAAGCCCGTCTTATTGTCGGTAATGCGCTGGTGATGGTATTGCTGGCATCGCTCCTGCTGAGTGTGATTGGGGTACGCTATGGCGCCCCTATGCTGGCCTGGATGGGGGCAGAAGGAGAGATTTTTAACGCCGGTCTTGCCTATCTGCAGACATACGCCTGGCTTGGGGTATTTGCGGTGCTGTCGATGGCATTTAGCGCCTTGCTACGCAATGACGGCCGGCCCGGGTTTGTCACCCTCATCATGGTGCTCGGGGGCTTGCTTAATGTGCTACTCGATTATGTGTTGATGGTGGTGTTCCCGTTCGGGCTGGCCGGGGTCGCGACGGCGACCATGATTGCCCAGGCCGTGACCGGCCTTGCTTGTTTGTGGCACTTCTTCACGCCCCGTAGCCAGTTGCGGATCCGCGGGGATTCCCTGCGCCCTGACCTCGCGCTGATGGCAGAAACACTGCGGTTGGGGACGTCCAGTTTTTTGATGTATCTCTACCTGTCGGTGGTGCTGGCACTGCACAACAAGGCATTGCTGGCGGTGGGGACCTCGCTCCATGTGGCTGCCTACGGGGTGATCAGTTATACCGAAGCATTCTTCTATTTGGTGTTTGAGGGAATTGCCCTGGGCATCCAGCCCATCGCCAGTTTTAATGCCGGTGCGGGTCAGTGGGCGCGGGTATTGCGGATCCGTAATGTGGCGCTCGGGGTGACGCTGGTGATTGCGCTTTGCGGCATGGTGCCGCTCTATCTGTGGCCGCAAGGCGCCGTGTATCTCTTTGCTGGCGACAATGCCAGCTTGCTGCCAGTGGCGAGCTTGGGGATCTGGCTCTATTTCTGGGGCCTGCCGATGGAAGGATTGCTGCTGGTAGGCGCCACCTACTTTCAGGCAATCAATCGTCCGCGCCTCGCGTCATTGCTGACCGGTGGCAAGCTGGTGCTGATCGGTGGTTTCTTGTGGGGGTTCTCCACTTTATGGGGGGTGGCCGGGGTTTGGCTGGCCCTGCCGACCTGTAGTAGCCTGCTGGTGCTGCTGATGTGGTGGGCGATGCGCCAGGAGGCGGTGCATACCGCACGATAGCCACTCACGTACAGGGGGAGTCGATCACGGCCGCTGGGGGCATGCCGGGATGCAAAGAGGATATCCGTGCATGCTTGCCATCGTTTTCTGACATCATCGGCCAGTTTCGCCATTGAGTCGCCCCGGCCCAGCCTCTAGAATCGGCTGATGGCACGGGTGCCAGTGACACACCAAGGAAATGATATGAATGGATTACCCCCTTTGCGTCCCACGTGTGCCCGGCACACGACTGGTCGAGCCTGGATCTGGGTGCGCAGCGGGTTTGATATCTTCAACAAGGGAATGGGGATCAGCGTCGCCATGGTGCTGGTCTGGTTTATGGTGGGCGTGATGCTTGAGCAGCTGCCCGCCGGTGCGCTTATCTCCCAACTGCTCAATATGGTGTGGGGTGCTGGCTGGCTGGTGGTTGCCGCGCGAGGCTATCAGGGCGAGCCACTGCTGTTTACCGATCTCTTTGCCGGGTTTCGCCACAAGCTAACGCCACTGGTGCTGGGTGGCCTGCTGGTGCTGCTGCTATTCACGCTCATTGGCTTGGTCTGTGCGGGGCTGCTCTACATGTGGGATTTGCTGCCGTTGTTGCAGCAGGATCCCAAGACTCTAGTGGTATCGGCGGCCCAGTTACAGCAACTACTGCTGGTCTTGCTGGTGGGGGTAGCGCTGTTTATTCCGGTGTTGATGGCGGTGACGTTTGCCCCGGCGCTGATCTATTTCCACGATCTCGGCATCATGCAGGCGGTGCGTCTGAGCTTTGTCGGTTGCTGGCGCAACATGTGGCCCTTCTGCGGGTGGGGGATCCTCTGTGCCATTTTGCTGCTGTTTGGTGCCGCCTTGTTGCTGGTCGGATTGCTGGTGGTCGTCCCGGCACTCAACTACTCCATCTATGTGGCTTATCGGGATATTTTCCTGGACGAGAGCGCGCCGCAGGAGCCGCCACCAGAGGTCGGCCCATTTGGCTTTGAAGCCTGATGGACTGCTGAAGATAAAGAAGGGGCCGCAGCGGCCCCTTCTTTATGGTCGAGTGTGAGTAAGGCTTACTCCTGCCAGATGGGATCGGTCGCCATGCGGTCTCGCAGAAAGTCGATCTTGGGCTGCTAGCCAGACCAGCACCGAAACGGTATCCATTTCCCCTTTTTCAGGTGCTGGCCATGTGTGACGTGACCCTGTCAGGGCGCGGTGACGGGGGAGTCAGGCCGGGGGGAGAGGCCTTGTCCTGCCGGGCGCTATTGTGCATGCTAATGGCCCATTTCTCAGGCAGGACCCTTGCGGTATGAATCTTCGCGATCTCGAATATCTGGTGGCACTGGATGAGGAAAAGCATTTTCGCAAGGCGGCTGAGCGCTGCTTTGTCAGTCAACCGACCTTAAGCGGTCAGTTGCGCAAGCTGGAGGATGCGCTCGGGGTGATCCTGATAGAACGTACCTCGCGCAAGGTGTTGTTCACCCCGGCGGGCGACGCCATAGCCCAGCAGGCCCGGCGGGTACTCAAAGAGGTGCGTGAGCTCAAAAACATCGGCCAGCACTTCTGCGAACCCATGTCAGGGGAGATCCACATCGGTTTGATCCCGACGGTAGGCCCTTATCTGCTGCCCCGTATTATTCAGACCCTGCGTGAACAGTTTCCCCTGCT
>JBOFSK010000190.1:0-1702 GCA_051651505.1 Aeromonas sp. | reverse complement strand
GTTCCAGATCTGCCTGCATCTGCAACATCAGCGGGATCAAGCCCTGACGGGTCTCTTGCACCGCTTCCAGCTGCTGGCTCAATTTACCCAGCTCATTTTGCTGATCGGCCACCAGAGATTGCATGTAGCGGTTGTAGGCGTCTAAGTCGCGCAGTTGCAGCTGGGCATTTTGCAGCTCAAGTCGGGCAGCGACGGTGGCATCAGCGGCTTTTTCTACCCGCAGCTGGGAGGCTTTCCCGGCAGCTATGCTGTTGTTGAGGGCGGGCGCAACCAGCTCATCCCCGCTGGCAGCAAAGTGGACTGACAATGGCAGTAGGGCCAGCCCCCACAATCTATTCATGACAACGCACCAATCAATGATAATAGTTATCATTATCTTAAATGCGTTCGTGAATGGCAACAAGGGCTGTACCAGGAAACATATATCAGAAACGAAACTTTTAAATTGGTATTATGGTTGTCTTACTAGGAGGGGTAATGCTCAACGATGCGATCTGGGAACACATAGACCCGTTCACCCAAGCAACCAAAACCAGCGAAATTCAACAGCGACTAGAACGCTTTTGTCATCAGATGGGCTTTGATTACTTTCGACTGCTAATCACAATTCCTATCAGTATGCAAAAATCCCATGTGGTGCTGTTCAATAACTGCCCAACCCGCTGGTTTGATGCCTACATTGAAAAGCAATACCTGACTCAAGATCCAGTGGTCTATTTGGGGTTAACGCAAACCCAGCCTATCTTTTGGGACAAGCTCGACTACGATTCACCAGCACTCCCCCACGCCAGCCGCGCGGTGATGAATTTAGCCGCCGACTTCGGATCAAGAAATGGCGTCTCTTTCCCGCTGCATACCCCTCAGGGAGAACACTGCATCCTCTCCTTTATTACCAAGGAGAGACCCAACTCAGGGGCTCCCGTGTTTAACAATGCCCAGCAACTATCGTTCTGTGTCAGCTATATCGTCAATTCTGCACTGGCACTGATCAAAAGCGAGTTGGCGCTGACCAACAACCAAAACAAACTGTCAAATCGGGAGAAGGAGTGTCTGTTCTGGGCCAGTGAGGGCAAGACCTCCCGAGAAATTGCCCTCATCCTCGGGATCAGCGAGCGAACCGTCAATTTTCATCTGACCCAGGCCACCAATAAGACTGACTCGAGGAACCGCAGTCAGGCTATCGCTAAGGGAGTCTCCAACGGCATGATTGTGCCCTGTCTCAATCAGGCAACCATCACCAATATGCGACTCTCCTGAGCGACAACCAACAACAAAACCAAAAGAGCCGCTAATGCGGCTCTTTTTCATTTGAGAGGGTGATTTACTCAACAGTCACCGATTTTGCTAGGTTGCGCGGCTGATCTACGTCGGTGCCCTTGATCAGGGCAACGTGGTAGGAGAGCAACTGCAGCGGCACGGTATAGACAATGGGGGCGATCACCTCTTCCACATGGTTGAGGTTCATGACCCGCATGGTCTCATCGCTCTTGAAGCCGGTGTCGGCATCGGCGAACACGTAGAGAATACCGCCACGGGCGCGCACCTCTTCCACGTTGGACTTGAGCTTCTCCAGCAGATCGTTGTTCGGCGCCACCACGATAATGGGCATCTCGGCATCGATCAGCGCCAGTGGGCCGTGCTTCAACTCGCCAGCGGCATAGGCTTCGGCGTGGATGTAGGAGATCTCTTTAAGCTTGAGCGC
>JBOFSK010000189.1:0-1221 GCA_051651505.1 Aeromonas sp. | reverse complement strand
GGGGGCTGGGATCTGTCTCATTCGGGTTAACTGGCGTGCCCTTTGCATTATTGCAGCAGTGAGATAAGCAATAATGCCCGGCGGCTAAGCCACCAGGGTGGCTGGGAGGCCTTATGAGACTGGGTGTGAACCAAATTGCCATTGTCTATTATGCCGCGGGCTTGCTGTTGATGAAGGGGATCTCTTTGTTGATGCTGCCGGTGCTGACTCATCTGTTAGTTCCTCGTGAATATGGTCAGCTGGAGGTGCTGCTGACCTTGATTAATCTGGGCTCATTGATCCTCGGGTTCGGACTGGTGGATGCGCTTTACCGCTTTGCCGGACTGGCCACCGATGAGCAGGCCCGCCAGCAGGTGGTCGCCCGGATGTTCGGCCTGGTCTGGATCATTGCGCTGGTCAGCTTGCTGCTGCTCTGGGTGCTGGCGCCTGTGGTGCAAGCCTGGCTGCCGGTTGAAACCCGTCTTGCGGATGTGCGCTGGGTACTCTGCGCCCTGCCATTTGAAGGGGTGATCGGGGTGCCGCTGGCGTGGCTGCGGATGCGCAATCAGGCCAAGCTCTTTTTCGTGGCGACCGCAGGCAAGGCGCTGATCCAGTCGCTGCTGACCGGCTGGTGGCTCTGGCTCGGCTGGGGGGTGAGCGGGGTGCTGGCCTCCGGTACCCTGACCTGCATCGCCCTGGCCCTGCTGCTGAGCCTGTGGCAATGGCGTGATAGCGGGATCCGCTTTGATTGGCAGCACTATCGGCCGGTGCTGCGCTATGGCTTGCCACTGGTGGTGAGCGGGCTGGCGGGTTTCTCCCTAAGTGGCCTTGATCGTCTGCTGCTGGCCGATGTGGTGGGCGAGGCGCTGCTGGCCTATTACGCGGTGGCGGGCAAGCTGGCGCTGGCGGTGGGTCTGTTGCTGCAACCTTTTGCCCTCTGGTGGTATCCCCGCCGTTTTATGCTGCTCAAAGAGCCCGATGGCCTGCGCCTCAATGCCCACTACAGCGTGCTGGGTTCGGTGCTGGGCTTTGCCACTGCCGGGGTGGTCGGGCTCACCGCTCCCTTGTTGATCCGGCTGCTCACGCCGGAGAGCTATCACGAGGCGATTACCTATATCCCGCTGCTGGTACTGGGGATGGCGGTGCGCAACGTCTCCGATCTGCTCAATGTCGGCTGTTTTAGTGGCGAAGAGAGCAAGGCGCAGATGGTTATCAATCTGGGATGCAGTTTGCTCGGGGTCG
>JBOFSK010000188.1:0-1300 GCA_051651505.1 Aeromonas sp. | reverse complement strand
GCGGGCGGGCCAGTCCAGCACCATGGCAGTCGTCAGGCCGCCGTCGAACAGCTTGGTCACCAGCTTGTCGGTGCGCAGCACTTTCCCCTCCAGCCGCCCTTGCAGATTGAGCTGGGTGAGCGTGAGTAGCGGCGTCTCTAGCTGGCCGATGCTAAGAGCAAGATTGGCCACGGACTGGCGCTGCGGATCGATCAGCTGCCAGTCATTCAGGGTGGCGTTGAGGCCGCGCAGGGTCAGCTCGGGGCTCTCCAAACTAAGGCGATCTATGGTGCTGTCGCTAATGGTCAGGGAGCGAACCGGCAGGCTTGGCAGCAGAGTGGCTAACGATTGAGGCAATGGCAGCTTGATGGCAGGGCGGATCAGATCGAGATGGGCGATGTGCACGTCACGGCTCAGCCAATCGATGTTCTCTATTTCCAGATAGAGCTTGTCGAGGGTGACCGCATCGCCATAGCGCACCTGCTCCGCCAGCAGAGTGTAGGGGTGCAATGGATTGAACACCAGTCGCCCTATGGTGACGGGCTCCCCGGTCTGCTGGCTGATCCAGCGGGCGATGGGGTCCTTGGCGCGTTCGGCGTTGAACAGGCCAAGGGCAACCCAGACCAACAGCAGCAGGAAGGCAAGAGTGTAGAGCAGGCCGCGTAGCCAGGAATTCATGGATGCTTTCCTCCTGTGGTTGTGGGGTGATGGTCAGGGGTTGGACTAGTGTTCCCGCAGGCCCAGCCAATCACGGATCAAGGGTTCGATATGTGATGGGTGGCGATCCATCAGGCAATCTGACCATCCTCTGCCGATGCTCGGGTCACGCATTGGAATAGTGATCTCGCAGGCCCAGCCAACGACGGATCAAGGGTTCAACATGACTCGGATGGCGATCCATCAGGTAGCGCGCCATCTTCTGTACTTGCGGTATTAGCCCTTGATCCCGCACCAGATCGGCGATCTTGAGGTCGGCAAGGCCAGTTTGGCGGGTGCCGAGCAGTTCCCCCGGGCCACGCAGCTCAAGGTCGCGCTGGGCGATCAGGAAGCCGTCGTTGGTCTCTCGCAATACGCCGAGCCGACTCTGAGCCGTCTTGGACAAAGGGGCATGATAGAGCAGTACGCAGTGAGAGGCCACCGACCCGCGGCCAACCCGGCCGCGCAACTGATGCAGCTGCGCCAGCCCCAGTCGCTCCGGGTTCTCGATGATCATCAGGCTGGCGTTGGGTACGTCCACCCCCACCTCGATGACGGTGGTGGCAACCAGCAGTTGCAGGATGCCCGCCTTGAACTCTTCCATTACCCGCTGCTTCTCCACCGG
>JBOFSK010000187.1:0-3030 GCA_051651505.1 Aeromonas sp. | reverse complement strand
TTGCCGCGCATCTCTTCGGCGACCAAGCTTTGCTGCTCGGAGGCGGTGGCGATATGGCGGTTCATGTCGGCCACACCTTGCACTCTGTGCACTATGGTGGCAAGTTGGGTGCCTGCCTGAGTGACCTGTTCCACCCCTTTGTTAGCCTGTTGTACGCTCTGATCCATCAGTGCGGCGGCCTGGCCCGCATTGCCCTGCAACTGTTCGATCATCTTCTGGATCTCGACCGTGGCAGCTTGGGCCCGGTTGGCCAGTTCACGCACCTCGGAGGCAACCACCGCAAAGCCGCGGCCTGCTTCGCCAGCGCGGGCCGCTTCGATGGCGGCGTTCAGGGCCAGCAGGTTGGTCTGCTCCGAAATGCCGCGAATGGTATCGACCACGGAACCGATCCGCTCGACCCCTTGCTCAACCTGATTGACTACGGTGGCAGAGCGCTGGATGTTGCCGGAGAGGGTGTCGATAGTGCTGACGGTGTCAGCGACGCAGCGGCTCCCCTCTTGTGCCAACTGGCTGGTTTCAGCGGTGGCGTGGGAGGCCTGATCCGCATGGGTGGCCACTTCGCGAATGGCGCCCACCATCTGGCTCATGGCGCTGGCCAGCTGTTCAATTTGGGTGAACTCCTCGTTGATCGCTTCGTTGGCCTCTTCCATGCAGAGGGTCACCTGAGAGGCGATGTTGTTAAGCTCTTTGCAAGCGGTGCGCTGGTTGCTGAACACTTCCTTGAGGTTCTCCTGGGAGTGGGAGACTGCCTTGGCGATGTCACCGAACTCATCACGGGACTTGAGAAGCACAGTGTGGCTGAGATCTCGCTTGGCGAAGCGATCAAGCAGGCCGACCAGATAGCGTACCTGCTTGACCATCAGGCGGGAGCCGGTGAGCAGCAGGATCACAAACAGCAGCCCCATGATGGCGGTCTCCATCAGGCCGGTCCAGAGCAGGCGATTGGAGATGGCATCCGCTTTGACTGGTTCGAGCCCTTCACTGAGCAGGGTTGCTTCCAGATTGTTGGTGTCAAACCAGAGCTTGGTCACCAGTAAGAGAGTGCTAAATACCATCAGCAACACTACCTTAGGTATTAAGCGGATGTTACTCATCCGTATTTCGAGGGGGTTTAACTGCATGACGGTCATTCTCCGTTTTAA
Source organism: Aeromonas sp. (assembly GCA_051651505.1). Classification (GTDB taxonomy): domain Bacteria; phylum Pseudomonadota; class Gammaproteobacteria; order Enterobacterales; family Aeromonadaceae; genus Aeromonas. The sequence continues at coordinate 1,888 of JBOFSK010000187.1, read as the reverse complement.
CGTCGCATTTCCCTTTATGAGAAGGGCGAGCGGCATTATCTTCCGGTTCCTTAATTTGCGCTGTGTTTAAAGTTGGAAAATGTATGCGAAGTCACTTAAATCATCTGCGAGCAGCGGATTTGCTGGTCGCTTTTCTGTCGATCGTCTCGGTGCTGCTGGTATCCATTCGTTGGTGGGGGCATGCAACCCTGACGCCACAAATGTTAAAGTTTCTCTATGATATCGACAGTCTGATTTGCTACTTTTTGCTTGGTCATTTTTGTTATGGCTGGTGGCAATCCTCTGATAGAAAAGCCTATTTCAAGGAGAACTGGTTTTATCTCCCCGCCAGCCTGCCGATGGTTGAGCAGTTGCGCTGGGCGCGTTTGATCCAGCTTTGGCGCGTCTATCAGTTGCTGCGTGATAACCCCGATCTGTTAGGGATGTTTCGCCGCCAGCGCAACGAAACCACCCTCTCCGGTATTTTTTTCCTGTTTGTACTGCTGCTGGGAGTCGGCTCCAGTGTCATGTACTGGATTGAATCGGGGGCGCCGGGCAGCCAGATAGAGACCCCTTCTGATGCCTTCTGGTGGACCCTGGTTACGCTCTCTACCGTGGGGTACGGCGATCTGGTGCCCAAGACCGAAGAGGGGCGCTTTGTCGCCAGCTTGTTGATCCTGTTCGGGGTCGGTCTGTTCGGTGCCATCAGTGGTTTCATGGCCAGCCTGTTTTTGCAACCCAACAAGGGGGATAACGAGGCCGACAAGTGGCGCCACCACCATAATGCCCAGCAGGATCAGTTGCTGCAGGAGATCCGGGCGTTACGTGATGAGGTGCACGAGCTAAAAAACAAGCTATGAATGAGGTGGACAAGTTGCGAGCTGGCTCGCAACTCTGTGCGCCTTATCCCCGGGGGTGTTTTTTCTTTGCTTGTCCTTTAACCTGCTGGCGGCTTAACATTCAGCCTCTTGTCCAAACTAAAAAAAGAGAATCGATCGACCATGCGCGCCCTTCTCGGGATGTTGATCTGCTTATGTGCCCATCAGGCACTGGCCGATACCCGTTATGTTTCAGACAACATTTTTACCTTCATCCACAATGGTCCGGGTACCCAGTACCGGATCCTTGGCAGCATCAAGGCTGGTGAACCGCTGGAGGTAAAAGCGGTGAACAGCGAGGCCGGTTTCACCCAGGTGGTGGACAGTCGTGGTCGCGAGGGATGGATCAAAAATAGCGAACTGCAGAGCCAGATCAGCCTGCGCGAGCGGCTGCCCCAGGTGGAAAAAGAGCGCGATGAGCTCAAAGACCGCCTGCAGAATCTCAACGGTGACAACGAGCAACGCTTCACCGAGAAAGATGGCCAGATCGCCAGTCAGATCCAGGAGATCGCCGCCCTCAAAGCCCAGCTAGCCAGCCAGAGCGAGCAGATGAGCAATCTCAAGGAGCAAAATGATGCTCTGACCCAGAGCTACGACAATCAGGAACACGACATGCAGATGGACTGGTTCATCCGCGGGGGGGCCATGGTGGGTGGTGGCATTCTGCTTGGTCTCTTGCTACCTATGCTGCCTCGTCGTCGCAGCCGCGGTGAGCGCTGGATGAACTGACTATGCAAGTTGGCATGAATCCCGGGGTCGCTGTGGCGGCCCTTTTTTTGTCCGCGTGATTCGCCAGCCCCCTCTTTACCGTACTTAACGGCATGTGTGGCGCGCAGGCTGGGTGAAAAATCGTATACAAAATAAAGCCAGTTGATCCAGATGAACATCGGCAAGGTGATAGAAAGAGCGGCGATAGTAAGAAATGAGTGACATTTGTTAAATAAGGCAACAAATTCATTTCATAGAAGGGGTTGTATTGTATACATTATCGGCGTTTCGGCGGCATAACCGCCTTTGTCGATATCAGCCTT
>JBOFSK010000186.1:0-3837 GCA_051651505.1 Aeromonas sp. | reverse complement strand
TCGTGACCCTGGGACCACTGATCGCCTTTATCGCCATCAGCTCCTCCTTTCTTGGGCACTTCCTCGGTGCCCGCGAAAGCCTGAAAAGCCTGATTGCCAAGCCCACCGGCCTGTCGCTGACCAAAGCGGACAAACTCGGTATCACCCTGATGTTCTTCGCCATCTGGGGAGCGGCCATCCTCAATCCGGGTATTCTGGGTCTGATGGAAACCCTCTCCGGCCCGGTCATTGCCATGATCCTGTTTATCATGCCGGTAATGGCGATCTACAAGGTGGAGGCCTTGGCCCGCTTTCGCCACGGCTGGGGCAACGGCTTTATCCTGCTGACCGGCACCCTGGCCGTCTCTGCCCTGCTCTTTAGCCTGCTGAAATAACAACAGCCCCGCATGCGGGGCTGTTGAAACGACCAGAGGCGACCCGTGGGTCGCCTCTGGTGCAGTGTAAATCTTTTACTCTTTATCGAAATCTTCGATCTCTTTACCCAAAGCTTCCATGATGGCGCGGGCTTCGGCAGGCACGCTGTCAGGATGATCCTTGCGCAGGTCTTCATCGCAAGGGAGCGGCTGGCCAGTGAACGCATGCAGGAAGGCTTCACAGAGCAGCTCGCTGTTAGTCGCATGACGCAGGTTGCTTACCTGACGGCGAGTGCGCTCATCTGTCAGCACTTTCAACACCTTGAGCGGGATCGATACGGTAATTTTCTTAACCTGTTCGCTCTTTTTACCGTGTTCCGCATAAGGGCTGACGTAGTCGCCGTTCCACTCTGTACCCATGACTCACCTGTTCTCATTTAGCCGTGAGCGCGGATTTTAACCCTTAAGGAAACTAATGGCAATCCAACAGCAAAGCCATTTAGACGTCTGGAAGTGTTGACGGCTTTTTTGTGCTGACGTAAGGTGGTTCACTATAGCCCGTCATCGCATGATGACCTGTGACAAGAAACCGGGTGGCGATCAGGATGTGGCCCCCCATCAAACATCAGGAAAAGTGCAATGAACCACAGGGCCACCTTGGCATCGGGCTGCATCGCCTGGCAAGACGGTTCAGCCGCACAATTTCAATGCCAAGGAGAGCAACATGACCCACAAGGCCACCCAGGCGGTACGGATAGGACTGGAAACAGACACCCAACACGGTGCCGTAGTACCCCCCCTCTACCTCTCCAGCAACTACACCTTTGCCGACTTTGGCGAGCCCCGTCAATACGATTATGCCCGCTCTGGCAACCCGACCCGCAGCAATCTGGCGGACGCGCTGGCGACCCTGGAAGGGGGCGCTGGCGCCGTGGTCACCGGCACTGGCATGGGCGCTGTCCATCTGGTCACCACCGCCCTGCTTAAGGCAGGAGACCTGCTGATCGCTCCCCACGACTGCTACGGCGGCACCTGGCGGCTGTTTGAGTATCTGGCGGCCAAAGGCCACTACCGGGTCCAGTTTGTCGATCAGGGTGATGAGGCCGCACTGGCCGTCGCGCTGGCACAAAAGCCTGCACTGGTATGGGTCGAGACCCCCTCCAACCCGCTGCTGCGGGTGGTGGATATCGCCGCCATCGCCAGCGCAGCCCACGAGGTGGGTGCCCAGGTGGTGGTGGACAACACCTTCCTCTCCCCCCTGCTGCAACAGCCACTGGCCCTCGGCGCCGACGTGGTGGTGCACTCCACCACCAAGTACATCAACGGCCACTCCGACGTGGTAGGCGGGGTAGCAATTGCCAAAGCGGCGGCTCTGGCCGAGTCACTGGTGTGGTGGGCTAACTGCCTCGGGCTCACCAGTGGAGCATTTGACTCCTACCTCACCCTGCGCGGCCTGCGCACGTTAGCCCCCAGATTGCGCACTCATCAGGAGAACACAAATCGCATCCTCGCTTTTTTGCAACAACAGCCGCGGGTAAAACGCATCTATCACCCCAGCCTGCCGAGCCATCCGGGCCACGATATTGCGCGCCGTCAACAGTCCGGCTTCGGCGCCATGTTAAGTTTTGAACTCGATTGCAGCGAGGTGGGCATTCGCGCCTTCCTCGCGGCCCTCACCCTCTTTTCGGTGGCCGAGTCCCTCGGCGGGGTGGAGAGCCTGGTAGCTCATCCGGCCAGCATGACCCACAGGGCCATGACCCCAGCGGCACAGCAGGCAGCAGGCATCAGCGCCCAACTGCTGCGGTTGTCGGTCGGGATCGAACACGATGAAGACTTGGTGGCCGATCTGGCGCAGGCTTTGGAACAGGCGCAGCAGGCAGAACAGGTAGCAACCTAATGGAACAGCAGCAACAAGGAGAGATAGCGGTGGCAACAGAGGCAGGTTTGAAGCGACGTCACGTCCACAAGTTTGGTGGTAGCAGTCTGGCGGATCCGGCCTGCTATCGCCGGGTTGCCAGCATAGTGGAACAACAAACCGGAGGTGACGAGCTGATCGTGGTCTCGGCCGCCGGCAAAACCACCAACCGGCTGATCCAGCTGGGAGAGCTGGCTGATACCGGTGATGAAGCGGCAGGAGAAGCCATCTCGGCTCTACAAGCCTATCAACAGAGTCTGATCGATGGCTTGCTGGAAGGGGAGTTGCAGCGCGACCTCAGCGCTCAGCTCGCCAGTGACGTGCAGCAGATTGCCAAGACCCTGGAGGGGCAGTTTGACCGCTTCGCTCGCAACGGTCTGCTCGCCTATGGCGAGGTATGGTCGGCGCGCCTCTTGGCGGCCTTGCTCACCAGTCGCGGTGACAAGGCTGCCTGGCTCGATGCCCGCAGCTTTCTGCGGGCCGAAGATGGTGCGCAGATCAAGGTAGATACCGCCCTTTCCAGCGAGTTACTCAAGGCCAGGCTGGCGGAGCATGCCGGGCGCATCGTGGTGACCGGCTTTATCGCCGCCGACATGGAGGGGCGCTCCCTGCTGCTCGGCCGCAACGGCTCCGACTACAGCGCCAGCCTGCTGGCCCTGCTGGCGGACGGTGAATCCACCACCATCTGGAGCGACGTGGCCGGCGTCTACAGCGCCGATCCACGCCGGGTCAAAGAGGCGCGCCTGCTGGAGCGCCTGAGCCTCTCCGAAGCCAACGAGCTGGCCCGCCTCGGCTCTTCGGTGCTCCATTCACGCACCCTGCAGCCGGTGGCCGACAGCCGCCAGCGTCTCACCCTGCGCTGCAGCTACAACCCGGATGAGGGCTGTACCCATATCCTGCGCCGCGCCCCCCGCTCCGGCGGTGCCCGCATCGTCTCCTCGGTGGATCAGATTGCGCTCATCGAGCTCAAAGTGCTGCCGCAGACCGACTTTGAGCAGACGGTCGCCACCATAGAGGCCCATCTGGCCCGCCACCGGCTCAATCCGCTCACCCTGCAGCGCCAGCCGGATCGACGAGTGCTGCGTCTCGCCTACACCCTTGAAGTGGCACAGGGTGCCTTCGAGCTGCTGCGGGACTTCCAGCTGCAGGGCAGCTTCACTGGCCTCATTCAGAAAGAGGGGTTCAGTCTGGTGGCGCTGGTGGGGGCCGGTGTCACCGACAACGCCGAGCAGTGTCACCGCTTCTATCAGCTGCTGGCGGATCAGCCGCTGGAGTTCGTCCAGGTAGCCAGAGATGGCTTGAGTCTGGTGGCCGTAGTGCGTCAGGTGGTGCTAGAGCCGCTGCTGATCGCCCTGCACAGCGCCCTGTTCAGCCGCCCGACCCGGGTCGGTCTGGTGGTGTTCGGCAAAGGCAATATCGGCGGCCACTGGCTCAAGCTCTACAGCCGTGAGAAAGCGCGACTCGAGAAAGAACTTCATCTGGCTTTTACCCTCTACGGAACATTCAACTCGGAAGGGGGCCTGCTGGATGAAGAAGGGCTGGATCCCCGCAAGGTACAAGACAGCATCG
>JBOFSK010000185.1:0-8417 GCA_051651505.1 Aeromonas sp. | reverse complement strand
GATAGATGATGGTCTGCTGGGTAATGGAGATGACGTTGCTCACCAACCAGTACAGAGTCAGGCCAGCCGGGAACCAGAGGAACATGAAAGTGAAGATGATCGGCATGAACTGCATCACTTTCTGTTGCATCGGATCGGTCACCGTGGTCGGGCTCATCTTCTGCAGATACCACATGGACGCACCCATGAGGATTGGCAGCACGAAGAAGGGGTCCTTCACTGACAGGTCAGAGATCCACAGGGCAAACGGTGCATGGCGCAGTTCTACCGATTCCATCAGTGCCCAGTACAGAGCAATGAAGATCGGCATCTGTACCAGGATCGGCAGACAGCCACCCAGTGGGTTGACCTTCTCCTTCTTGTACAACTCCATCATGCCCTGGGACATCTTCTGGCGATCCTCGCCAAAGCGTTCCTTGAGCGCTGCCAGCTTAGGCTGCAGCATACGCATCTTGGCCATGGAGGTGTACTGGGCTTTGGTCAGCGGGAACATCAGGCCACGCACTACCATGGTCAGCATGATGATCGCCAAGCCCCAGTTCTGGACGAAGCCGTGGAACACGGTCAGCAACCAGTGCAGTGGTTGGGCGATGAACCACAGCCAGCCGTAGTCGACGGTCAGGTCGAGGTGGTTTGCCACCTTGGCCATCTGGTCTTGCAGCTTGGGGCCGACCCACAGCTTGCTGGTCAATTCGGCTTGCTGGCCAGCTGCTACCTCTACCAAGGGGGCCTTGTAGCCGATGATGGCCTGGCCAGTGCCAGGGATCACGCGGCTGTAGAAGCTGTTGGTATCGTCAGCATTCGGTGCCCAGGCAGAGACGAAGTAGTGTTGCAGCATGGCAACCCAACCACCCTTGGTGGTTTTATTCAGGTTGGCATCCTTCATCTCGTCGAAGGTGTACTTCTTGTAACGAGTCTCTTCGCTGGAGAAAGCACCACCACGGTAAGCACTGGCTACCATGGCATGACCTTCCTGGTCTTTCGGGGTTGCAACAGTCTGCTTCAGCTGACCGTAGAACTGCACCTGAACCGGCTCGGCCGATTGGTTGTTGATCTGGTAATCAACGCCAACGGCATAGTCGCCACGCTTGAGCACGAACTCTTTAGTGAAGGTCACCCCCTTGCTGTCGGTCCAGGTCATCGGTACGACGACTTGATCCTGCCCCTCGGCCAGCTGGTAGCTGGTTTGGGTGGCTTCATAGGTTGGGCGCCCTTCGGCCTGACTGTCAGGGCCATTGCGACCGACCAGACCGCTCTGAGCGACATAGAGGCGATCAGGGGTGTTGGTGAGCAGCACGAGCGATGGATCTTGACCTTCTTCCAGCTTGTGAGCCAGCAGTTCGGCAGAGACGATATCGCCACCCTGGGTATCCAGGGTCAGTTTGAGCACGTCAGAGGAGACGGTGATCAGCTTGCGTGCGGCCGTTGCGTTGGCTTGCTCGGAAACCTGAGGAATGTCACCGGTTTGACCGGCTTCAGGTACGAAAAGTTCGGTTTGGGCCACGTTAATAGGGGCCGGCTTTGGAGCCTTGTCGGACTCCCACTGTTGCCAGAGCAAAAAGCTCACGAACAGCAAACCGATCAGCAGTAGATTGCGTTGTGATTCCATAGTCTTCAGTTTCTTCGCTTTGGTTGCGGAACCGGGTCATAACCACCCTCGGATAAGGGATGGCATTTTAATAGACGTTTGCTAGCTAGCCAAACGCCTTTTATGAAACCGTGAAGTCGGATGGCTTCTATCGCAAATTGGGAACAAGTTGGAGTAAAACGGCAGCGCGGCCCGAGCAGGGGGCTAATGATTAGCTGATACAGGCGTATCAGTTTGATAGCTATCCATTGCAACGGCGTGACAGAGTGCGCCATAGCTTTTCCAGTAACTTGAACAGTTCCTCGTTATCCATCTCTTTCACACCAGCTTTGGCGATGACCACGATATCGATAGCGGGCAGCTGATGTTGTTGGAGGCGGAAACTTTCCCTGATCACCCGTTTGACACGGTTACGCCAGACGGCACGCTTGAGTGCTTTTTTGGGCACAGCGAGACCAAGACGAGAGTGTTCGAGTGAATTGGGGCAGGCGAGAAGCGTAATTTGCGGGGAAGCAGCCCGGACAGGCTCAGCGAAAACGCGTTTGAAGTGTTCGGGAGTTAACAGACGTAACTCCCGAGAGAAGGTGTGCTGGGTAGGCATTAGACTACCAGGCGGGCACGACCCTTGGCACGACGAGCGGCCAGAACTTTACGACCGTTGGCAGTTGCCATGCGGGCGCGGAAACCGTGAGAGCGCTTGCGCTTCAGGTTGGACGGTTGAAAAGTACGTTTCATGATTCGATTCCGTATTTCTGTACAGTTTTGATTGTCACACTTAGCCGACGCGCCAGCTATAGCGTGTGACGACTAGCAAAAGAGGCCGAATTCTAAACAGAGTTCGGCTTTTAGTCAATCCACCGTTCCCTCTCATCCTGCGATGGTCTTGAAAGGCCACTGCCGAGTGTAAGGATCCGGAGGATCGAAGACTGCGGATTATACTGGCAACCCGGGGTTAAACAAGGGATCCTTCAATAAAAAAGGTGCCTTGGTGGCTAAAAGGGGTGCTATTTCAGTACTTTTCGCAAGAACGCCCGAGTGCGGGGATCCTTGGGGGCGACCAATATCTGATCCGGCGGGCCCTGTTCGACGATCCGTCCCCCTTCCATAAAGATCACCCTATCGGCAACATCACGAGCAAATTCAATCTCATGGGTGACCACCACCATGGTCTGGTGGCGACGAGCCAGCGCTTTCATCAATCCCAGCACTTCGTCAACCCACTCGGGGTCGAGGGCCGAGGTTGGCTCGTCGAACAGGATCACTTTGGAGTGGGCGGCCATGGCGCGGCCAATGCCAACCCGTTGTTGCTGGCCACCGGACAGTGACGCTGGATAGGCATCCTGCTTATCAGCGAGACCTATCTCTTTGAGGATGCCCAGCGCGGTAGCACGGGCCTCGGCTTTTGGTTGCTGCCAGACGGTGATCAGCCCTTCGGCGATATTGTCCTGCGCCGTCTTGTTGGCAAACAGGGCGTAGTTCTGGAATACAAAGGAGGCGCGCTTGCGCAGCGCTTGTGCTTGCTGTGTGCTGGCGCTTGCCAGATTCAGCTCAAGGTCATCGATGACCAAGGTGCCGGTATCCGGGGTTTCCAGCAGGTTCAGGCAGCGCAGCAGAGTCGATTTACCGGTACCTGAGGGGCCAATAATGACCACAATTTCCCCTTTTTTCACCTCAATATCGATGTTGTTAAGCACCTGATTGCCATTATATGCCTTAGACAGACCGGTTAACTTGATCATGTTGGTCCTCCTTTAATAGGCCCGGTTGAGGCGTACTTCCAGCAGGTGCTGCAAGCGTGTAAAGAGGATTACGACCCCCCAATAAACCAGCGCCACCGCCATGAAGCTTTCGAAGAACTTGAAGGAGGAGGAGGCCTCCATCTGTGCCTTGCCCATGATCTCGGCCACTCCCAGGGTAAATGCCAGTGAGGTGCTCTTGATCATGTCGATGAAGTAGTTCATCAGTGACGGGGTAGCGATCCGCGCCGCTTGCGGCAGGATGATCCGCTGCATCGCCTGGTAGCGGCTCATGCCGATACTGAGCGCCGCTTCCATCTGGCTTTTGTGAATGCCGAGGATGGCGGCCCGGATCGACTCGGCCATGTAGGCGGCAAAGTGCAGGGTCAGGCCGACGATGGCAGCGGTAAAGGCATCCATCCCCACGAAGATCGGGAACAGTTGCGGCAGTCCGTAGTAGAGCAGGAACAGCTGAACCAGCAACGGTGTACCCCGAAAGAACGAGATATAGAGCATGGCCAGCCAGTGAATGACGGGGATGCGAAACACTCGCACTATCGCCAGAACCAGCGACAGTACGAGTGCCATGGCGAATCCCCACAGGGCCATCTCCATGGTGGTGCCCAAATACTTGAGCAGGATGGGAAACAGCCCTAGCGTGTATTCGAGATCAAATTCCATCATTTATTTGTCGGTGATGTCAGAGGCGAACCATTTTTCGGAGATCTGACGCAGGGAGCCATCCTTGCGCATGGCGGTCAGGGCGCCATCGACCTTGTTTCGCACACGCTGTTTTTCCGGGGTATTCAGGAAGGGCAGGGCGTTTTCGATGGTTTCGAACGGTGCGCCAGCCTGTTGCAGCGGCAGTTTGGACTCTTTGATCAGCTGGGCGGTGGAGACGCGGTCCATCACGAAGGCGTCGATGCGGCCTAGGGCGACATCTTGCTCAAAGTTGGAGTCATAGGTGCGGATGTCGATCTTCTTGGCCGGATCGTTCTTGCGCAACAACTCTTCGAAGTTGGAGCCGAGGTTCACCGCGACCGTCTTGCCTGCCAGATCCTTGATGCCGTGAATGGTACTGTTGCCCTTACGTACCACGATCTGGGCACCGTCATAGACGTAGGGTTGGGAGAAGGCGTACTTGGCCTTGCGCTCGTCAGTGATGGTGATCTGGTTAGAAATGGTATCGATGCGGCCGGTCTCTAACATGCCGAACAGGCCGGAGAAGCTGGCGGTCACAAACTCGACCTTGTAGCCGGTGCGCTCACCAATCTGATTCCACATATCCACCTCGAAGCCCTGCAGCTTGTCTTGCTTGACGAAGGTGAACGGAAAATATTTGCCAGACATGCCGACCTTGATGGTTTCTTGGGCAATGGCCTGACCGGACAGGGTGGCGAGCAGAATGGCAGCGCCGGAAATCAGTTTGATGGATGTTTTCATGGTGTTTTTCGCTCTTATTGTCCGATGTTTGTAGTGGTAATCACTGCGTTAGAAGGGATGCTATTGGAATAAAAATCAAATCGTAAATCACAAATGGTTATATCAAATAACCGAATTGTGAGGGGAGCATTTGCCAGGCCAGAAGGTGGATCAAGCTGTGGGTAACTTTGGGGATGAAATTTGATCCAAAGCCGTGGGATCCTTGAAAGTCAAGGATCTTATTTGCTGGATCCACCGGCCGATGGCTGGAGATCAGAGAGCTAAAAACGTAGAATAGCCGGTCTTTAGTTAATCAATCGACAGGAGTTTAGAGTGACTGCTTCGCTATGGCAGCAGTGCCTTAACCGGCTGCAAGATGAGTTGCCCTCGGCAGAATTCAGCATGTGGATCCGGCCGCTTCAAGCGGAGTTGAGTGACAATACTCTGACCCTGTATGCACCGAATCGCTTTGTTCTGGACTGGGTACGAGATAAGTATCTCATCCGGGTTAACGGCATCATCAATGAACTCTATGGGGTCGACGGCCCCGCCCTGCGTTTTGATATAGGCAATCGTCCTCATCCTGTCCCTGTCGCCAGAGCGCCAGTGCAGGGTGCTGCGCCTGTGAATAACTTGCAGAAGAGCTGGGAACGCAAGGCAGAAAACAAGCCAGAGCCGAACCACAAGAGCAATACCAACGTGAACTATACCTTCGAGAATTTTGTCGAGGGTAAGTCCAACCAGTTGGCGCGTGCGGCTGCCCGTCAGGTAGCGGACAATCCGGGTGGTGCATACAACCCATTGTTCCTCTATGGCGGCACCGGTCTGGGTAAAACTCACCTGTTGCACGCAGTTGGTAATGCGATCAAAGAGGGCAAAAAAGATGCCAAAGTCATCTATATGCACTCCGAGCGGTTTGTTCAGGACATGGTAAAAGCGCTGCAAAATAACGCCATTGAAGAGTTCAAGCGTTATTACCGCAGCGTCGATGCCCTGCTCATCGATGACATCCAGTTTTTCGCTAACAAGGAGCGCTCCCAGGAGGAGTTCTTCCATACTTTCAATGCGTTGCTTGAAGGTAACCAGCAGATCATCCTGACCTCTGATCGCTATCCGAAGGAGATCAACGGGGTCGAGGATCGTCTCAAGTCCCGCTTTGGCTGGGGCTTGACCGTGGCGATTGAACCACCGGAGCTGGAGACCCGCGTCGCTATTTTGATGCGCAAAGCGGACGAAAATAAGGTTCACCTGCCAGATGAGGTGGCGTTTTTTATCGCCAAACGTCTGCGATCCAACGTCCGTGAGCTGGAAGGCGCCCTTAACCGGGTGATCGCCAACGCCAACTTCACCGGCCGTGCCATCAACATCGATTTTGTGCGCGAAGCGCTGCGCGATCTGTTGGCGCTGCAGGAGAAGCTGGTCACCATCGACAATATTCAGAAGACGGTGGCGGAGTATTACAAGATCAAGCTGGCGGATCTGCTCTCCAAGCGTCGTTCCCGCTCGGTTGCCCGCCCACGCCAGTTGGCAATGGCACTGGCCAAGGAGCTGACCAACCACAGTTTGCCGGAGATAGGCGATGCCTTTGGTGGCCGTGACCATACTACCGTTCTTCATGCCTGCCGCAAAATTGAGCAGCTGAAGGAGGAGAGTCACGACATCAAGGAGGACTATTCCAACCTGATCCGTACTCTTTCGTCCTGATAACAGCACGGAGAGCACAGATGCAGCGTGAATATTCCAGCCTGATCCGCCCTCTTTCCTCCCAATAACAACGGAGAGCACAGATGCAGCTCGAAATTAGCCGTGAGGCCCTGTTACGTCCTCTGCAACTGGTGTCCGGTGCTCTGGGTGGCCGACCGACCCTGCCGATCCTCGGCAACGTGCTGCTTGATGTCAGCAACGGTCTGCTGTCGTTGACCGGGACCGACCTCGAAGTTGAGATGATCGGTCAGGTCTATCTCAATAGTGACAGCCAGGATGGCCGCACCACGGTGCCAGCGCGTAAGTTGCTGGATATCTGCCGTGGTTTGCCAGAAGGCGCCGAGATCCGCTTCAATACCGAAGGTGAACGCCTGATCATTCGATCTGGGCGTTCCCGCTTCAACCTGTCTACCCTGCCGGCGACCGAGTATCCGAACATCGAGGATTGGCAGTCCGTACTCGAATTCGATATCAGTCAGCTGGAGCTGAAAAAGCTGATCGATGCCACCCAGTTCTCCATGGCCAGTCAGGATGTGCGTTACTACCTCAATGGCATGCTATTCGAGAGCGAGGGGCATGGTCTGCGTACCGTGGCGACCGACGGTCACCGTCTGGCCACTTGCCGCCGTGAGGTAGTGGGGGAATCGCTGCCCGATCATCAAGTTATCCTGCCCCGTAAAGGGGTGTTGGAGCTGGTGCGCTTGCTGGAGGCTGAGGATAAACCAGTGCGGCTGCAGATTGGTCGCAGTAATCTGCGCGCTGCCCTCGATGGCTTTATCTTTACCTCCAAGCTGGTGGATGGTCGCTTCCCTGATTGGCGCCGGGTTATTCCGCGCAACAGTGACAAGGCCTTGATCGCCGGTCGTGAGGATCTGCGCCAGGCGTTTGCCCGTGCGGCGATCCTCTCTAACGAGAAATTCCGTGGGGTGCGTCTCAATCTGCAGGAAAACCTGCTGCGCATCACCGCCAACAACCCGGAACAGGAAGAAGCCGAAGAGCTGCTTGACGTACAATATGCCGCTGGCGAGATGGAGATCGGCTTTAACGTCTCTTATGTGCTGGACGTGCTGAATACGTTAAAATGTGACCAAATTCGGATTAGCCTGAGCGATTCCATCAGCAGTGCCATTATTGAGGATTTTGAACATCAGGATGCTCAGTACGTGGTGATGCCGATGCGGATCTAGTCGTGGCTCTGGTCAAACTCCAGCTCAGCGACTTTCGCAATATCCAGCAAGCCAGCCTCAAGCTGTCGCCCGGCCTCAATATCCTGGTCGGGCGCAATGGCAGCGGCAAGACCAGCGTGCTGGAAGCTATTCACTACCTTGGCTTGGGGCGCTCCTTTCGCACTCATTTGACCGGGCGGGTTATCCGTCAGGGGGAGCGAGCCTTCACCCTGTTTGCCCAGTGCGAGTTGGAGGGGCGTCAGGTTCCCATTGGCCTTGCCAAGGATAAAAGTGGCGAGACCCAACTCAAGATTGCCGGGGCGCAGGCCCAGCGTCTGGCTGACCTTGCCGAGCTGTTGCCGGTGCAGTTGATCCATCCCGATGGCTTCAACCTGCTGACGGGCGGGCCTCAGGCTCGCCGCGCCTGGCTCGATTGGGGCGTCTTCCACCAAGAGCCGACCTTTTTCTCGTTATGGGGACGAGTGCGGCGATTGCTGAAACAGCGCAATGCGCTGTTGCGCCAGAGCACCCAGTATCGCCAGTTGGCGTTCTGGGATCAGGAGCTGGTGCGACTGGGTGGTGAACTGGCCGAGTTTCGCGCCAGTTATTGTCAGGCCATTACGCCCCTGATCAAGGAGATGACGGCGGATTTTCTGCCGGAGTTCGATATCAGTCTCGGTTTTTATCGGGGCTGGGAGAAAGATACTCCCCTCAATGCGTTGCTGGAGGCGGGGTTTGAGCGAGATCGGGCGCTGGGCTATACCGGCGTCGGGCCACAGAAGGCCGATGTCCGCCTCAAGG
>JBOFSK010000184.1:0-12670 GCA_051651505.1 Aeromonas sp. | reverse complement strand
TTCACGGGTCAGTGCCATATCAGTTCCCTCTTTCATTGATTTCACGTTTCCATTGACTTGTTATTGGCGAGCCCCGCCCGGGGCCCGTGATTCAGAGCCGCTCGTAACCGGGCAGCGTCAGAAAATCGATCAGGGTATCTGCGCAGGTGATCTGTTCCATCAGCTCGCTTGCCTCGGCAAAGCGTCCTGCCTGCCAGCGTTCGGTCCCCACCTCGGCTTTGACCACCTCCTGCTCTTCGGCCAGCAATTGGCGGAACAGCTCCTTGGTCACCACCTTGCCGTTGGCGAGGCTCTTGCCGTGGCGGATCCACTGCCAGATGGAGGTGCGGGAGATCTCGGCGGTGGCGGCATCTTCCATCAGACCGTAGATGGGCACGCAGCCATTGCCGTTGATCCAGGCCTCCAGATATTGCAGGGCGACCCTGATATTGGTGCGCATCCCTGCTTCGGTGCGCTCACCGTCACAAGGGGCCAGCAGGTCGGCGGCGGTAATGGGGGCATCCTGCTCGCGCAGCACGCCGAGCTGGTTCTTGGCGTCAGCGGCGATGGTGGCATTGAATACCGCCATGGCGGTATCGGCGAGACCGGGGTGGGCGACCCAGGTACCATCGTGGCCGTTGTTGGCTTCACGCTCTTTATCGGCGTTGACCTTGGCAAACACCTGCTGGTTGACGGCGGCATCCTTGGCGGGAATAAAGGCAGCCATGCCCCCCATCGCCAGCGCGCCGCGCTTGTGACAGGTCTTGATCAGCAGCCGCGAGTAGGCAGAGAGGAACGGTTTATCCATGGTCACCACCTGGCGATCAGGCAGTACCCGATCTGGGTGGTTCTTCAAGGTCTTGATGTAGCTGAAGATGTAGTCCCAGCGGCCGCAGTTGAGGGCGACGATGTGATCCTTCATCTGATAGAGCAGCTCATCCATCTCGAACACTGCCGGCAGGGTTTCAATCAGCACGGTGGCCTTGATGGTGCCACGGGGCAGACCGAACTTGTCCTCGGTCCAGGCGAACACCTCGCTCCACCAGCGCCCTTCCAGGTTGCTCTGCAACTTGGGCACGTAGAAGTAGGGGCCCGAGCCTTTGGCCAGCAGCGCCTGATAGTTGTGGAGGAAATAGAGGGCGAAATCGAACAGACCGCCGGGTATGGGCTCGCCATCGAAGGTGACATGTTTTTCCGGCAGGTGCAGACCACGGACCCGGCAGATGAGCACGGCCGGATTGGGGTTCAGGGTATAGGCCTTGCCTTCCGGACTGGTGTACGAGACGGTGCCGTTGACCGCATCGCGCAGGTTGATTTGCCCCTCGATCACCTTATTCCAGGCGGGGGCCAGTGAATCCTCGAAGTCCGCCATGAACACTTTGACGTTGGCGTTGAGGGCGTTGATCACCATCTTGCGCTCGACCGGGCCGGTGATCTCCACGCGGCGGTCTTGTAGATCGGCGGGAATACCGCGAATGGTCCAGTCACCTGCACGGATGTGGGCGGTTTCTGGCAGGAAATCCGGCAGCTCGCCGCCATCGATACGGGCTTGACGTGCCACACGTTGTTTCAGCAACTCCCCTCTTTGAGGAGAAAAGCGTTCCACCAGTTCGGAGACCAGAGCCACCGCGTCCGGCGTCAGAATTTGCGCGTATTCGGGCAGCATCTCGCCCTGGATGCGAAGGCGGGCGCTGCAGTGGGTCTGAGCCGGTGCCGACATAAGGTTCACTCCTTTGAGAATTACATTTTGAACTTACTAACTACGACTAAAGTCGATCCCTGTTTGGTAAATCCCCGTTAACAGCGGGGTAACACTCAGGCTAAGGTGCGAAATATTGTCGATTTCGTCAACAGGTTTTTTAAAACGCCCGTTTTCCTTATATAGTTAAATTGCTGTTTTTTATGTATTTATTGATTTTACGTAAAAGCTCTATGCAGATGGTTATGCTCCTGCTTTTGGCCGTGGGGCAACAGCCAATCCAGGCGATGGCGTCACCCTGTTTTTGTATGAAATTACGTAATAAAATTACATGTGCAAAAATAAATCCCGACCTTACTCCAAGCTTTAGATAAACAAATGTATGAAGTGCGTTTTAATGTATTGATCAAGCGCCAGCCTATGCAGGTGTTAACTCATGAACACATGTTTTAAATGTTGATAGTGGGGATCGGCGCGGTTGGAGTCAGGTGTTGCAATCAGGGAAAGTGAAGGGCAATAACGTAGGTTTATATCAGCAGGCAGGGGGGATGGCAGAGGGCAAGGGGGGAGGTGTGTTAGTTAATAATATGGTTATCTTTAAATAAAATAGCATTTTATCGCTTTTTGTTCGAATCTCACTCAGCCTAGGTGGATGGACTCACCCACAGGGAAATAGGAGCGGAGGGGGTGGTCAGTGGCCAGGCGTTAATAGCCATCATCAGGCTCGGCCAAGTCGACGACATCCAGCTGAATGACTGGCTTATCTGCTTGTTCGGTGCTTTCAACACAGTACTGAGGGATGGGGAAGATCGTCTTGGTAGTGGGGGTGTCACTGGTCGAGTTCATGCTTGCTCCTGTTTTGAATGCAAGCCGGTCAGTGATCCCTTCACTTCTGTTTCCACCTCCTTGTGCTAAATACCGGCAGAAAGTCGCGCATTCTAATCAGTTGATTTAAAAGCTTCAAGCGATTCTGAGTATTTTTTATCCGTGCCGCGTGACAGCGACAGCACTGGGGAAGATAAACCGGGATAAAAAAATAACCCAGTCTATTGACTGGGCTATTTTCAGGGAAAATTGGTCGGTGTGAGAGGATTCGAACCTCCGACCCTCTACACCCCATGCAGATGCGCTACCTGGCTGCGCTACACACCGACGGAGTCAGTTCGAGCTGACGAAAGTGAGTCTAATGTTCTGATTAAGTTGACGCAACTCCTTTTTTATCAGTGAGATGCTGATCGCTTTTTTATTGTGCAATCATGATGTGAGCTTGGGCCTGCTGCACACTTTTGGCATAATCGCCGCCCCGTCGTGCTGCGGTTATATCACAGTGACAGATAACCGGGTGGCATGGCCAATAGATGCGCATATCGACGAGATACTTACAGATAGCAACCGACACCAAGAGAGGCATGGCAGTGAAACCATCAGACGCCGCACAGACACAAATTCAGGCAGAGCAGGATGCGCGGTGGATGCGTCATGCGATCGCCTTGGCGGCCAAGGCTGAGGGGATCGGTGAAATTCCGGTCGGCGCCGTGTTAGTGCTGGGGGATCAGGTGGTGGGAGAGGGGTGGAACCGCTCTATCAGTGAACACGATGCCTGTGCCCATGCCGAGGTGATGGCGATCCGCGCGGCTGGCAGCCGGTTGGGAAATTACCGGCTGCTCGATACCGTACTTTATGTGACGCTGGAGCCTTGCTGTATGTGTGCCGGTGCCCTCATTCACAGCCGAGTCGCGCGGGTGGTCTATGGCGCGCAGGATCTCAAAACAGGAGCCGCAGGATCAGTGTTCGACATTTTGCAGGACTCGCGTCACAACCACAGGGTGACCCTGACCGGTGGGGTGTTGGCTGCGGATTGCTCGGCCCAGTTGTCGGCTTTTTTTAAACGGCGCCGGGCTGAGAAAAAAGCGGCCAAACGTGCGTTGCAACAATCAGGGGAGATAAAGCCGTGATCCGGTTGCACCCCAAGAATGAGGTCAGTGTAATCCTGACCAGTACGAGCAAGTGTAAGATACTGTTTATAAACAATTATATTATTTTGGAACTGAGTTGACGCCTTCCCGCTTTCTTTGACATTTCCCTCGTTAAAGCTGTGTTCATGTAACAAAACTGTCATGCAATCGCCATATAATGCCGCCAAGCCTAGCTCACATTGAGGTCTTGCATGTCATCGGAATCGTTAAATTTGGTCATGGCGGGCAGTAAAAAACGCCGGATCAAGGATAAATTCGCTAAATACAGCGTTACCACAGGGGGATCTCTGGTTCTGGTGGCACTGTTGCTTATCTTCTTTTATCTGCTCTATGTGGTGAAACCCATTTTTCATGGCGCCAGCATAGAGCAAACCAACTCATTTGCCCTGCCAGGGTCGGGCAACACTGCCTGGATTGGGCTGGAAGAGCAAAATGAGATCGGCTATCGCTTTAGTGATAAAGGCGAGGTCCATTTCTTCGCGGTGCACGGGGATGACCACATCCAGGTGGGTCAGCTCCTTGGTCGAGCACAGGTCGCCGGTGATATTACGACCTTCGCCGCCCCCACTGCGGGCCAAAAGCTTATCACCTACGGTTTTGCTGATGGCAAAGCGCTCGTGATGCAGCCGGCATTTCAGGTCTCTTATCCCAATGATGTGCGGGTGATTGAGCCCAGCTTACGCTATCCCTTTGGCGAAGAGCCGATGATGATAGATCCGCAAGGCAAGGCGCTTAAGTCGGTAGTGTTCGAAGCGGCCAAGGATAAGATGGTCACGGCTGCGGTGACCGAAGATGGTCGTGGCGTGATGACGGTGATGAGCGGTGAGGAGAATTTCCTCTCTGGCGAGGTGGAGTGGAGTACCCAAAACTACAGCATTCCGGCTTTGCCGCGTCACGTTGATCAACTGCTGCTGACCCCGAATCTGCGCATTTTGTTGGTGCGCGATGGCAACCGTCTGTCGGTCTATGACATCCACAATCTGAGTGATATCTCCTTGCGCAATGTGATGGAGATCAATGCCCCCAATGCCAATGTGACCCAGCTAAGCTTGCTGTCCGGTGCCTCTTCGCTGTTGGTTGGTAACGATAATGGTATCGTCTCCCAGTGGTTTGAAGTGGCGAAAGATGGCAAGCGTCAGTTTACCCAAATCCGTGACTTTAAAGCCGATGGCGCGGTGGATCTGCTGACGCCTGAGCATTACCGCAAGGGATTCATCAGCGCAGACAAAGACGGCGCCCTCAGCTTCTTTCATGCCACCGGTCAGAGCAAGCTGCTCGCTGAAACGGTAGACGGTGGCCAGCTATCCGCCTTGGCGATTTCCCCTCGGCACAATATGTTGCTGATGGCGCAGGGGGATACCTTCAAGCTGTTCGCAGTGGAGAACGATCACCCCGAGGTCACCTGGTCTGCCCTGTGGCAGGAAGTATGGTACGAGGGCTATCCCGAGCCCCAGTATGTGTGGCAATCCACGTCAGCCAGCAACAATTTTGAAGCCAAGCTGAGTTTGGTGCCCTTGGTATTCGGGACCCTGAAAGCCTCGTTTTACGCCATGGTGTTTGCCGTGCCGCTGGGTGTCGCCGGTGCTATCTACACCGCCTACTTCATGTCGGCCGGAGTGCGTAAATATGTTAAACCGACCGTCGAGATCATGGCTGCACTGCCAACCGTTATTCTCGGTTTCTTGGCGGGACTATGGTTAGCGCCGATTATCGAAGGTGCCTTGCCTGGCGTCATCTTATTACTGCTATTGCTGCCGCTGGGCATGCTGTTGACTGCACTGCTCTGGAACTATTTGCCCGAGCGCGGCAAGTTATGGTTGCCAGAAGGGTGGCACGCCATCTTACTGATCCCGGTGCTGTTGCTGATTGGCTGGGGTGCCTTCGCCCTGAGCCCGCTCATTGAGAATGCCTTTATGAACGGCGACTCGCGCATCTGGCTGACCCATGAAATGGGCATCAAGTTTGACCAGCGCAACTCGCTGGTGGTCGGTATCGCCATGGGCTTTGCGGTCATTCCTACCATCTTCTCTATTGCCGAAGATGCGGTCTTCTCGGTGCCCAAACATCTCACACAGGGGTCGCTGGCCCTCGGTGCCACCCCGTGGCAAACCTTGAGTCGGGTAGTGATCCTCACCGCCAGCCCCGGTATTTTCTCGGCGGTGATGATGGGGCTTGGCCGCGCGGTGGGTGAGACCATGATCGTACTGATGGCCACCGGTAACACCCCGATCATGGACTTCTCGATGTTCCAAGGGCTGCGCACCCTGGCTGCCAACATCGCGGTGGAGATGCCGGAATCGGAAGTAGGCAGTTCGCACTATCGGGTGCTGTTCCTCGCGGCCTTCGTGCTGTTTGTGTTCACCTTTTTCTTCAATACCCTGGCCGAGTTTGTGCGCCAGCGGTTGCGTGAAAAATACAGCTCCATGTAACGGGCAAGGAATTGACTATGGGTAAGTGGTTTAAATCAGGGGCCCCCTGGATCTGGATGACTGGCGGCGCCGTCAGTCTGAGTCTGGTGGCGGTACTGGGTCTGTTGTTGTTGATTGGTTGGCGTGGTCTGGTCTATTTCTGGCCGCACCCTATCTATGAGTGGCAGATTGAAGAGGCGAACGGCACCAAGAGCGTCTTGATCGGTGAGATAACCGACCGCGAGCAGGTGCCAGTGGAGCGCTTGCGTGCGGCAGGTGTGGCGCTGGCAGGTGAAGAGCGTGAAGTGCTGACTCGCTATCTGGTCAAGACCGGTAACCGTGAATATGTCGGTCTTGATTTTCGCTGGGTATTGGAGACCGACATCAAGTCGCAGTCACTGCCCGCTGATCTGGCGATGCTCGAACGTACCACCAACGGCAACTTCTATGGCTATGTGGTAGAGGCCCAGCAAGAGGGGGTGACCCATGTGCAGGATCTGCGCAAGGTGCTCAGCAGCATGCTTGAGCGCACCAACCGTCTCTCCGAGCAGGCCAATGATCTGCAAAAAGGGCCGATTGGAGCAATCAACTTCCAATTGGAAAAGTTGCGCCTCAAGGAGCGTAAGGCCGAGCTCAATGATGAGCTGACCGAGGCCCTCAAAGCTGAGTTGGCCCGGGAGCGTCAGGCACTCAATGACAGCTATCTGGTGCTGGAAAAAGAGCTGTTCGCGCTGCGCGCTGCGGCTAACCGCGATAGCATAGTCGTCAAAGACATGCGTGGTGAACTGGTCACTATGCCGATGTCCAAGGTGCTGGATGTGGTGTGGCCCAATGACATGAGCCTACTGGCCAAAGCAGGTCACTGGTTCCACCAGATAGGCAAGTTTGTGTCGGATGATCCCCGCGAAGCCAATACCGAGGGGGGGGTGTTCCCGGCCATTTTTGGCACAGTGTTCATGGTGATCCTGATGGCGATCATCGTCACCCCGTTGGGGGTGGTGGCGGCTGTCTACCTGCATGAGTACGCGGGCAAGAACAGTTTGACCAAGATTATCCGGATCGCGGTGATTAACCTGGCGGGTGTTCCCTCCATCGTTTATGGCGTGTTTGGTCTGGGTTTCTTTGTCTATACGCTCGGCGGTTCGTTAGATCAGCTGTTCTACCCCGAAGCGCTGCCCAGCCCGACCTTTGGCTCACCGGGGGTGATTTGGTCCGCATTGACCCTGGCTATTTTGACCCTGCCGGTGGTGATCGTCTCCACCGAAGAGGGGCTGGCGCGGATCCCAAGCACCATCCGCCAGGGCTCGCTGGCACTGGGGGCGACGCAAGCGGAGACCCTGTGGCGTATCGTGTTGCCGATGGCCAGCCCGGCGATCATGACCGGTCTTATTCTGGCCATTGCCCGTGCGGCGGGTGAAGTGGCGCCCTTGATGCTGGTGGGGGTGGTGAAACTGGCACCAACCTTGCCGATGGATGGCAACTTCCCGTACCTGCATGTGGAGCGCAAGTTTATGCACCTGGGCTTCCATATTTATGATGTCGGCTTCCAAAGCCCCAACGTCGAAGCCGCACGGCCGCTGGTCTATGCCACCTCTTTCCTGCTGGTGACGGTGATCGTGGGCCTGAACTTGACGGCTATCGGTATTCGTAACCACTTGCGCGAAAAATTCCGGTCGCTGGAACATTAATCCGGCTACCCAACAAGATGTAAGGCAAGGGGAGACGCTTCCCTTGCCTGCCCAGTGTTCCGGCCGCGGGCACACAGGATGTCCGCCGCCATTGACTGATTTGAGGTAAAAATGATCAATGTAACGCCCACTGCCAACCAGCACACTGCGCTGGATCTGTTTAACCTGAGCCCGGCGCAGACTGCACTGGAGGTGAAGGATCTCAACCTGTACTACGGCAACAAGCAGGCGCTGTTCAACGTCAATATGAAGATCCCTAAAGGCCAGGTAACCGCCTTTATCGGGCCATCCGGTTGTGGTAAATCGACCCTGCTGCGCTGCATCAACCGGATGAATGATCTGGTGGATATCTGCCGTATTGATGGCGAAATTCGCCTGCACGGCCACAATATCTATGACAAGAGTGTGGATGTGTCAGCCCTGCGCCGTCAGGTGGGCATGGTATTCCAGCGTCCCAACCCCTTCCCCAAATCCATCTACGAAAACGTGGTCTATGGCCTGCGCCTGCAAGGGATCAATGACAGGCGTACCCTGGATGAGGCGGCCGAGCGCTCGTTGCGCGGCGCGGCCTTGTGGGAAGAGGTGAAAGATCGCCTCCATGACAACGCCTTTGGGCTGTCCGGTGGTCAGCAGCAGCGGTTGGTGATAGCCCGCGCCATCGCCATCGAGCCAGAAGTCTTGCTGCTCGATGAACCAACCTCGGCCCTTGACCCGATTTCAACCCTCACCATCGAAGAGCTGATCAACGAGCTCAAGAGCCAGTTTACAGTGGTGATCGTCACCCACAACATGCAGCAGGCGGCCCGGGTGTCGGATCAGACTGCCTTTATGTATATGGGCGAGCTTATCGAGTACTCGGATACCAACACCATCTTCACCACCCCGGCCAAGAAAAAGACCGAAGACTACATCACCGGTCGTTACGGCTAAGCCACCGGTGGCGCCAGAGGGGTATCAGTGACATGAGTATCAATAAACTAATTAGCGGTCAGTTCAGCGGCTAAGGCATAATCGGACCATCAAGGATTATTCGTATGGACAATATGAACCTCAATAAACACATCTCCGGTCAGTTCAATGCCGAGCTCGAAAACGTGCGTAATCAGGTGTTGGTAATGGGCGGGCTGGTTGAACAACAACTCACCGATGCCATTGCGGCGATCCACGATCAGGATCTGGATGCAGCGCGTAAAATCGTAGCCAAAGATCATGCGGTCAATGCGATGGAAGTCGCGATCGACGAGGAGTGCACCCGGATCATCGCCAAGCGTCAACCGACGGCCTCGGATCTGCGCTTGGTGATGGCCATCATCAAGACCATCACGGATCTGGAGCGCATTGGTGACGTGGCGGACAAAATTGCCCGCATGCTGACCGACAACGCCAACAAACCCCAGCCACCGCTGGTCTCTTTGGAGAACATGGGCCGTCGCACCATCAAGATGCTGCACGATGTGCTCGACGCCTTCGCCCGCATGGATCTTGATGCGGCGCTGGCGGTCTACAAGGAAGATGACAAGGTGGATCGGGAGTACGAGTCAATCATTCGTGAGCTGATGACTTATATGATGGAAGATCCCCGCACCATCCCTCAGGTGCTTAACGTCCTGTGGGCGGCGCGGGCCATCGAGCGGGTCGGCGATCGTTGCCAGCACATCTGCGAATACATCGTCTACTACGTCAAGGGTAAGGATGTACGTCATACCAAGGGGGACGATTTAGGTGCCCTGCTTGGCAAAAACTGATTGGCAGTGAATAAAAAGGCGCATTAAGCGCCTTTTTTGTTGCATCTATCTACAGAGTAAGTTAACGCCCCCCGCTCGCTGTTTTCTGGTAGAATAGCGCCCCTGTGTGGGTCCCGGATGGACTCACGGTCTGGTCTCCCAGACCCAGTTTACCGTCTTGTGCTAAGGCGGGTGTAGCAATAGGTTCATCATGAGTTTTGCCGATAGTATGTTTTTTTTAATGCTGCTGGTTGGCGGCAGTGTGTTTTTCTCCCTCTCCGAGATCTCTCTCGCCGCCTCTCGCAAGATCAAGTTGCAGGTGATGGCGGACGAAGGTAATCGCCATGCCGCCAAGGTATTGGCACTGCAGGCCCAGCCGGGCAACTTTTTCACCGTGGTGCAAATTGGCCTCAATACTGTCGCCATTTTGGGCGGTATCCTGGGTGAATCTGCCCTCAATCCAGCCATCAAGGGGCTGGTGTCGGAGTTTTACCAAGGGCCCTGGCTTGGTGAGATCAGTGCCACCGGCTCGTTTGTATTTGTCACCGGCATGTTTATCTTGCTGGCCGACCTGATGCCCAAGCGCCTTGCCATGACCATGCCGGAACAGATTGCGGTGATCGTGGTACGCCCCATGCTGTTCTTTGTGACTGTGCTGATGCCGCTGGTATGGTTTTTCAACGGGCTGGCCAACACCCTGTTTCGGTTGCTGCGGGTCTCGACGGTGCGTAACGACGAGATCACCTCTGACGATATCTATGCGGTGATGGATGCTGGCGCAGAAGCCGGTGTCATCCAGCGCGAAGAGCATCAACTGATCGAGAACGTGTTCGAATTGCAGTCCCTTGGGGTCACCTCCGCCATGACCGCCCGCGAGAGCCTGATCTATTTCACCCTGCAAGAGGGCGAAGAGAGCATCAAGGCCAAGATTGCCGAGCACCCTCACAACAAGTTTTTGGTCTGTGACCATAACCTCGACAGCATCAAGGGCTTTGTCGATGCCAAGGAGCTGCTGATCCGCGTCATCAGCGGCCAGAGCATCGATCTTATCGGTGGCAACCTGGTGCAGAGTGTCATCATCATTCCCGACACCCTCAACCTCTATGAGGCGATGGAGTACTTCAAAAATCACAGGGGCGATTTTGCCGTGGTGATGAACGAATACGCCCTGGTGGTGGGGATTGTCACCATGAACGATCTGATGAGTACCGTGATGGGGGAGTGGGCGACCCACGTGGTGGAAGAGCAGATTGTGCAGCGCGATGAGAACTCCTGGCTGGTGGATGGGGTGACCCCTATCTCTGATGTGATGCGCTCGTTTGATATCGAGGAGTTCCCGGAAAGTCAGAACTACGAGACCATCGCCGGTTTTATCATGTTTATGCTGCGCAAGATCCCCAAGCGGACCGACTCGGTCATCTATGCCGGTTATAAGTTCGAAGTGGTAGATATCGACAGTTACAAGATCGATCAGTTGCTGGTGACGCGGGTTGAGCCTGCGGTCACCGAGAAACCGGTTCAGGAATCCTAAAGGCACCAACAAGGAGTGATTAAGATGCCGTTTTATTCCCGTGCGCTGGCCTGTGTGGCGCTCGCCCTGGCTCTGGGGGGGTGTAGTCAGAGTGTCCCCCGCAAGGCCACCGTGGTTACCCAAGTTGCAGCACCCAAGGAGGCGGCGGTGGTAGCGCAACCGGACCCCGATGCGGTGGTGCAAAGCAGTGCCGTAGAACCGAGTCCGTTATTTGATGAACAGTATCACGGCCCGGATCAGGGCTCGCTGGAGTCGGTGACTGCCCTGTTTGCCCGTGGCTACATTGAGTCGGCCATGCGCGAGACCATGCTGGCGGCGGTCCACAACGACTATCCGCTGCTGGGGATGCGGGATGTGCGGCTGAGCGATCCGGTCGCCAAATTCCTCACTTCCGAGCATGCGGCCATGACGGCTCACGATTTTCTCTATGCCGGGGTACAGCGCAGGCTGGGTCGCCCGCTCAGCCCTGCCCAGTGGCAGCAGATTTGGCGTGGCTTGCCGCAGCAGGGCCGAGTCTCAGATTGGGTCAAACAGATCAAGCGGGTGCTGGCCGGACGTTAAGTCACCGGTTTGCTAATGCACAATGCATGAGGCCACCTTGGGGTGGCCTCATGCATTGCTGTTGGGTGCCTTATGAAGCGCCAGGCCCGGCCGGTTTGCCAAACAACACGGCAAGCTGTTGGCGCCATGGCAGGCCTTGGGCCTCGCGCAGCATATCGCGCCACTCATGAAAGGTGAGGGTGAGGGGGTTGCAGCTGTGAATGGGCTTGGTGATGCCAAAGCGACAGGGCTCTGCCGGGTCTTCTTCCACAAAGGTGCCAAACAGCCGATCCCAGATGATCAGCACCCCGGCGAAGTTGCGGTCTATGTAGTTGGCGTTGCTGGCGTGGTGCACCCTGTGGTGGGAGGGGGTGTTGAAGATCCACTCAAGCCGGCCAAGTTTGCCCACCACCTGGGTGTGGACGAAAAACTGAAAGCCCAGGCTCAATAGCACGGTCGTCACCACCGCCTCGGGCGCAAAGCCGATCAGGATCATCGGGATCCAGAACAGCCACATACCGGAGACCGGATACATCAGACTTTGACGAAAAGCGGTGGAGAGGTTGAGCCGCTCCGAGCTGTGATGCACCACGTGGGACGCCCACAACCAGCGCACATGGTGGCTGGCAAAGTGGAACAGCCAGTAGCAGAGATCTTGTAGCAGGAAGAGCAGCAGCAGGCTCCAGAGGGTGAGTTCGATATCGAACAGCCGCCAGCCCCAAAGGGCGTCATACAGGTAAGCAATAGCGATGGCCGCCAGCGCATCCCCCCCTTGGTGCATCAGGGCCAGGGTGGCATTGGCCAGCAGGTCCCGCCACTGATAGGTTGCGCTAGGAAAAGCCGCCCCCTGTTTGCGTAGATAAAGCATCTCCCAGCCGATAAACGCCAGAAAAATCGGAGAGAGGTAGAGCAGGATCAGTTGCACATCCATCAGCTGTCATCCATTCAGAGCCATTGCGATTCAGCATAAAGGATGATGTTAATATTTCATTAACATTTTTTGTCGCTGTGGTGGGCTTTGCTAAGCAGGGGGCGGGGGGGCATCTGCGCCAGCTTAAAGCACCCGTAACAGGATCAAGATCCTGCTACGGGTATTCATTTGAAGTGTCGTTAAAGCACCTGACT
>JBOFSK010000183.1:0-19368 GCA_051651505.1 Aeromonas sp. | reverse complement strand
GGTCGCCACCGTAATCCCCTATTATCAGCGTTTTATGGCGCGCTTCCCCGATGTGGTGGCGCTGGCCGATGCCCCCATCGATGAGGTGCTGCACCACTGGACCGGCCTTGGCTACTACGCCCGCGCCCGCAACCTGCATAAGGCTGCTCAGCAGATCCGCGATCAGCACCACGGCCTCTTCCCCGAGCGCTTTGACGAGGTGATGGCGCTGCCGGGCATTGGCCGCTCCACCGCTGGTGCCGTGCTGTCGCTCTCCCTCGGTCAGCCCCATGCCATTCTCGATGGTAACGTGAAGCGGGTGCTCACCCGCTGGCTGGCCCTGCCAGGCTGGCCTGGCCAGAAACCGGTGGAGAACGCGCTGTGGGAGATTGCCATTCGGCTCACCCCCAAGTTGGGGGTGGCGCACTACAACCAGGCGATGATGGATATCGGCGCCACCATCTGCACTCGCAGCAAGCCCGCCTGCGATCGCTGTCCGGTGCAGGCCGATTGCCAAGGCTTGTCGCAAGGTAATCCCACCGCCTACCCCAACAGCAAGCCCAAGAAGAGTATCCATGCCCGCGATGGCATTATGCTGCTGATCCGCCATGGCGATGAGTTGCTGCTGGAAAAGCGGCCACCACAGGGGATCTGGGGTGGGCTCTACTGCTTCCCGCAGGTGGCCTCGCTGGCCGAGGTGGATGGCCTGTTGGCAAATCTGGGGCTAGCGCATCATGGCTATCGGGAACTGGCCGGTTTTCGCCATACCTTCAGTCACTTCCACCTCGATATTCAGCCCTTGCTGATCGAGATAGATAGCGCACCGGCGCTGCGGCTCATGGAAGCGGATAACCGACTCTGGTATAACTTACGCCATCCTGCCGAGGTAGGGTTGGCGGCCGCCACGGCCCGTTTGCTCGCCTATCCGGACTTACAACTATAGAGGTCAACATGAGCCGTACTGTATTTTGCCAACGCTTGAAAAAAGAGGGCCTAGGCCTGGATTTTCAACTCTATCCCGGTGAGCTCGGCAAGCGTATTTTTGACAATATCAGCAAGGAAGCCTGGGCCGAATGGCAGAAAAAGCAGGTGATGCTGATCAACGAGAAGAAGCTTAATATGATGAATCTTGAGCATCGCCAACTACTGGAAAAAGAGATGGTTAGCTACCTGTTTGATGCAGGTGAAGTGCAGATCGATGGTTATACCCCTCCCAGCCAGTAAGCAGTCAATCAATCTGTTGCACTGCTGAACCGGGGCGTTGACGGCCCCCCCTAACTTGCAGCAAATAAATGATGGGCAGCTAGGCTGCCCGCTTTGAGGATCCTATGGGCCGAATTTTTTGGCTGCTGTGTACCTTGTTGTTTCTCTGTGCCTGCTCGTCTTCTCCCAAGCCCAACGGGAGCGAGGGTGACGATCTGGTCAACGGCAAGGACATTCGCGGTTTTGAACACATGATCAGCGCACTCTCCCATAACGTGAACGAAATATGGGGACGGGAGGCGCTATTTGCCGGCAAGTTTGACTACGTCAAATATACGGATCAGTACAAAAGCCGGGCCCATATCGATTTTTCCAGCGGTCATATCATGGTGGAAACCATATCCGGCGTGGATCCGCGGGCTCATTTGCGCCGTGCCATCATTGAGACCTTGCTGACGCCGGACGATCCGGCAGAAGTGGATCTCTATTCTGATCGTGAAATCGTCCCCGGTGGCGAGCCGTTCCTTTATGGTCAGGTGCAGGACAATCAGGGTCAGCCGATCCGTTTTGACTGGCGCGCCGAGCGTTATGCCGATTATCTGCTCAACACGGCGATGAAGAAGCGTACCTTGGGGATCCGCACCATCTTCTTCGTGGATATTCCGATGGTGGCAAACCATGAGGATAAGCGGGGCTACAAGTATGCAAACATCATTCGTGACGCATCCCGTAAATATAAGGTGCCCGAGAGCCTGATCTATGCGGTGATCAAGACCGAGAGCAGCTTCAACCCCTACGCGGTGAGCCACGCTAACGCTTATGGCCTGATGCAGGTCATTCCTGCCACCGCAGGACGAGATGTCTACCAGCGAGTCAAGGGCAAGAGTGGTCAACCGACCCGGGAAAACTTGTTTAATCCGGCCTACAACATTGATGTCGGCACCGCTTATCTGCACCTGTTACAGACGGTTTATCTGGCAAACATTGAGGATCCTCGTTCCCGTCGCTACGCGGTTATCTCTGCCTACAACGGTGGCGCAGGTGGGGTACTCAATACATTTTCCAGTGATCGCAAGGCTGCGCCTGGTAAGATAAACCGGCTTTCACCAGAAGCTGTCTATCAGGTGCTGACCGAGCAGCATCCGAAAGCGGAAGCGCGGCGTTATCTTTACAAGGTTGATCAGGCCGAGAAAGGCTTTAAACGCTCCTATGTTGGACGTTCCGGTTAACCGAAGCCATGCAAAAGGGCGCTTGATATCAAGCGCCCTTTTTACATCCCGCCACACTGCCGTGCGTTGAACCTTATTTGGCGACAAAGCCCCCCTTGCTCGGTGGGGTCGCGCCCACTTTTTCCAGGGTTTCTACATCCATTTCGGTCTTGTTCCAGCTGTGATCTACTTCACCATAGATGCGGATAAGATCGTCCGGGCCCACTTCGGTGCCGCGCCACACATCCTGATCCACTTCGACTTCCACTTCACCGCTGGCATCGCGAAACAGGTAGTGCTCGCCGCCAAGCTGCTTGACCAGTTTCCCTTCCAGCGTAGCCCGGCTGTCATCAGCCAGCTCTTTGAGCTGAGCGACGGAGACCTTGTTTTGCTCTTGCGGGCCGGTATAGGCCGCTGTGGCGACAGAAGAGATAGAGATTAGGGTCAATAGTCCGATTGCGTTTGCAGTGTTCATGTTGATGTACCTGTTGTCGGGGGAGACGGGTTTAGTTGCACCCGCGAAGTCAGTGATGCACAACGACAATGCTACTTGGATTGGCAACCTGTTGCCATCGTGAACTATCTATGGCTGGCATGGTGTGTTCGCCCTTTTGGCAGGAGAAGGGTTGTCCCTGACACACTGGCTTGCACGGATTGGTAGCCATTTTTAATTACTGGCAGCTTAAACAATATTCGCTTGTTGCTGTTTTTGTGCTCAGGTTGCGTTACAGTGATTTTTGTTAATTGATGTCAGCGGCTTGCAAGCAAGCTAACCTTGATAAGCCACGTTGGTTATCGGGTGGCGGAATCGATAAGTCGAGATGCGATCAATTAACTCATTTCTACATAAAAACTGCAGAGGCTCAGATATGAAAAAATCATTGATTACCTTGCTGGTTACTGGCCTGCTGGCCGCCAATGCTCACGCGGCTGGCCAAGATAATACCTTCTACGGTGGTGCCAAATTAGGTTGGTCCAATTTTTACGGCATTGATGAAAGTAACGGTCTGACCCTTGGCAATGAGGATAATGATGCGCTGGGTGCGGGGGTATTTGCAGGCTACCAGATCAACAAAAATTTAGGTCTGGAGCTGGGCTACGACTACCTGGGCAATTACAAATACGATGCCAACAATGGCGCCTTCAGTGACGAAGTGGAAGCACAGCTGGCGCAGCTGACCCTGAAGCTGGGGTTCCCGGTTACCGATAATCTGGATCTGTATGGTCGTGTCGGTGGCGGTTATGGTTGGGCGGATACCAAGAGCGATGCCGCCAATGATGATAGCCGCTTCGTGATGGTGGGCGCGCTCGGTGCTGAGTATGCGTTAAACCTCGACTGGGCCGCTCGTCTTGAGTATCAATATTCGACTCCTTACGGTAGCCGCGAAGATACTGGCTTAAGAATGGATAATGGCTTGTTGTCGTTAGCCGCTGTCTATCGTTTTGGTCAGGTTGCTCCTGTCGTTGCCGCTCCTGCCCCGGCGCCTGCTCCCGAGCCGGTGCTAGTTGAGAAGCAGTTCACCCTGAGTTCTGATGTGCTATTTGATTTCAACAAGGCGACTCTCAAGCCAGAAGCCAGCCAGGCACTCGATGCCCTTTATAGCCAGATTGAAGAGGCACGACCCAAGGATGGGATGGCAACGGTGATCGGCCATACCGACCGCATCGGCTCTGACGCCTACAACCAAAAATTGTCCGAGCAGCGTGCCCAATCGGTTGCCAATTATTTGGTGAGCAAAGGGATCCCTGCGGCCAAAATGAATATTGAGGGGCAAGGTAAAGCCTCGCCGGTGACGGGGGACAGTTGTGTCAGCAAGTCCAAGCGTGAGCTGATTGTCTGCTTGGCGCCGGATCGTCGTGTTGAGGTGAAGGTTGAAGGGGTGAACGAGGTGCAGGAATAATCCTCTCTTTGCGCGAGTAGATGCTGGGCAGGGGGCGTAATAAGCGGCCACTGTCGGCGCAGTACGACGAAAAAGCCAGTCCGGTTATGCGACTGGCTTTTTATATGGCTGGTGGTGGCGGGGCGCGCCGGATAGCCTGCACTCCTGGCTTACAGTGGCAATGGCATTACCCGATTGCGTCCCAACTCTTTAGCCTTGTAGAGCAACTTGTCGGTGCGCTCGACCAGAGCATCTGCACTCTCATGACCGTTAAATTCCCCCACACCGAATGACGCTGTGATGTGACCGATGTGACGGCCTGACTTGCGATCAAGGATCACCATCCGCTCGATGGCCCGGCGCATGCTTTCTGCCATTTGCCTGGTCAAGGCGAGTGGGCGATGGGGAACCAGCATAGCGAACTCTTCCCCGCCGATCCGATACGCGCTTACCCCTTCCTGGCAGCCATCTTGCAGCCGCTTGCTAAAAGCACGCAGTACCTGATCACCCAGCAGGTGGCCATACTCGTCGTTGAGGTTTTTGAAGCGGTCGATATCGGCAATGATCAGTGAAAATGGCTGCTGGCTATGAATTAATCCTGCGATTTCGAGATCGAAGGCTCGTCGATTGAGCAGGTTGGTGAGGACGTCTTCGTTGGCCAGCTTGCGGGTTTCGTCAAGTGCTTCCCGTAGCGCCTTGATCTCTTTTTCAGCATGGCTGATCTGGTTGCGAAAGTGCATGGTTGAGAGGCGCACATCTCGCGATTTGCGCACCAGATCCCGCAGGATCCCCATCGTATCTTCCAAGCTCAATTTTTGCTCATCAAGCTGACTGAGTTGGCCAAAACGGCTGTCGAGCATCTCTTGAAAAATGCCGGTATCTGAGATGGCTCCTTGCATGGAGTGGCCAAGTTCGCTGGCCATGCTGGCTAAATGGATCTTCATCGCCTCGATTTGTTTCTTATCCTGGTCGGCGAGATGCTGATGATAGAGCCGCTCACAAGTGGCCAGAGAGCAGGTTCCTTGCTGTTTGACCGCCAGATCGATGGCCTGATTGAGTTCGGGCATGCGAACCGAGACGTAGTTGTACCAGAGGTGGTAATTGTTTGGTGTCACTGGGATCTGGTACTTGATCATCCAAGGAAGCGCCTGTTTAAGATAGGCGGCAGATTGGGCAAATGTATCCTTACTCATGCGTCATGTATCTCATCGTGCCAGTCAAATGGCCCGATTATGACAGAGAGATTGGCCAAAAGGCAGTCGATGGATGCCATTCGTCCCCCCCTTCGATATAATGTCTGGGTTACTCCCTACCCTAAGGCCTGCTTATGTCTCAAAAAGATCCTTTCCTCCAACGCGAGGCCGAAAAATACGAAAATCCCATCGCCAGTCGCGAGATGTTGCTAGAGCTCATCAAAGGTCATGAAAAGCCCATGTCCCGGGAAGAGCTGGCCAAAGCCCTCAAGCTGACCGATGAAGAGCCGCTGGAAGCGTTGCGCCGCCGCCTGCGCGCCATGGAGCGTGATGGGCAGCTGGTATTCACTCGCAACCAATGCTATGCCTTGCCAGATCGTCTGAATCTGATCAAGGGGTATGTACTTGGCCATAAGGATGGTTTCGGTTTTCTGCGCCCGGAAGGTGGTGGAGCAGATCTCTATTTGAACAACCGCGAGATGCAGCGCTTGATGCATGGCGATTATGCGCTGGTGCAACCGACCGAGATCGACCGCAAAGGTCGTCAGGAAGCGCGTCTGGTGCGCCTGCTCAAGCCCCGTGAGGCTGATATTGTCGGTCGCTACTTCGTCGAAAATGGCGTGGGTTTCGTGGTGCCAGATGATAGCCGTATCGGTCAGGACATCATTATCCCGGAAGGGGAGAACAAGGGCGCCCGTCAAAGCCAGGTGGTGGTGGTGCGCATCAATCAGCGCGCGACCTCTCGCATCAATGCCGTCGGTACTGTGCTGGACGTCTTGGGTGAAAACATGGCGCCGGGCATGGAGATCGAAATTGCCCTGCGCACTCACGGTATCCCCCATACCTGGCCAGAAGAGGTGACCAAAGAGGTGGCCGGCCTGGGTGAGCAGGTGCCGGAAAAAGCCAAAGAGGGGCGTATCGACCTGCGTGCGTTGCCGTTGGTAACCATTGATGGTGAAGATGCCCGTGACTTTGATGATGCGGTGTTCTGTAAAGCCAAGCGTGGTGGCGGTTGGCGTTTGTGGGTGGCCATTGCGGATGTCTCTGCGTATGTGAAACCCGGCACGGCCCTTGATGCTGAAGCCTATCAGCGCGGTAACTCTGTCTATTTCCCCGAGTTTGTGGTGCCCATGCTGCCGGAGGTGCTCTCTAACGGCCTGTGCTCCCTGAATCCGCAAGTTGATCGTCTGTGCATGGTGTGCGAGATGACCATCTCTGCTGCAGGTCGCATGTCCGGTTACAAGTTCTACGAAGCCGTGATGAACTCCCATGCGCGGATGACCTATAGCAAGGTGGCCGCAATTTTGGATGGCGAGCCTAAACTGCGTCAGCAGTATGAGCCGCTGGTGGGTCATATCGAAGAACTTAACAACCTTTACAAGGCACTCAAACATGCCCGTCATCAGCGTGGTGCAGTGGAGTTTGAGAGCGAAGAAACCCGCTTTATCTTTAATGCCCAACGCAAGATCGACCAGATAGTGCCACTGGTGCGCAACGATGCTCACAAGATCATCGAAGAGTGCATGATCCAGGCCAACGTGGCCGCGGCCCGTTACATCGAAAAAAATGAAGCCTCAGCGCTGTTCCGGGTGCATGACCGTCCGGGTGAAGAGCGCTTGACCGGTTTCCGTGACTTCCTGGCCGAGTTGGGTCTGGAGCTCAAGGGGGGTCTCGAGCCCGAGCCGAAAGACTTCGCCGAGCTGGCTGCCAAGTTTGAAGGGCGCCCGGATGCAGAGCTGCTTTCCACCATGCTGCTGCGCTCCATGCGCCAGGCTATCTATCAGGCTGACAACATTGGTCACTTCGGGCTGGCATTGAAGTCCTATGCGCACTTCACCTCACCGATCCGTCGTTATCCCGATCTGATCCTGCACCGCGCCATCAAGTACCAGACGGCTAAGGAGCAGCAGGCCAACTTGCGCCACAAGTGGACCCCGAGCGGTGGTTACCACTACCAGATGGAAGAAGTGGACCCGATGGGCGAGCACTGCTCCATGACCGAGCGCCGTGCCGACGATGCGACCCGCGATGTGGCCGACTGGCTCAAGTGCGAGTACATGCTGGATCATGTGGGTGACGAGTTCGATGGTGTCATTGCCAGCGTCACCGGTTTTGGCTTCTTCGTCCGTCTGGCCGAGATCCACATCGATGGTTTGGTCCACGTCAGTACCCTCACCAACGATTACTACCAGTTTGATCCCCTGCATATGCAGCTGATCGGCGAGAATTTCCGCCGTCGCTACCGTCTGGGTGACAAGGTGCGGGTCAAGGTGATGGGCGTGAACCTGGATGATCGCAAGATTGACTTCGTGATGGTGGAAGAGCCGTTGCAAGTCACCGGCAAGAACGCCAAAGAGATGGCGCGCAAGCAGGCCGAGATCAAGAAAGAGAAGGCCAAAAGCGCCCAGCGCCACGAAAAACGCAAAGAGGGTAAGGATAGCGGCAAATCTGACAAGGGTAGCCGTGCCAAACCGAGCAACAGACGACCGAGCAAAAACGCTCGTGATAAGGCCAAGAGCACGAAATGAGTACTGAACTGATCTACGGCATTCACGCTGTATCTGCGCTGCTTGAGCGCACCCCGGAGCGTTTCATCGAAGTATGGGCCCTTAAGGGGCGGGATGACGACCGGCTGCAACCCTTGTTGACCGAGCTGGAATCTCTCGGTCTCAAGGTGCAGGGCGTGAACCGCAAGACCCTGGATGACAAAGCGGAAGGTAACAATCACCAAGGCATTATGGCCAAGGTGATTGAAGCTCCCAAGCTGGCCGAGCATGACCTGGCCAGCTTGCTGGACAATTTGACCGCGCAAAAGACCCAGCCTTTCTTGCTGGTGCTCGATGGCGTGACCGACCCCCATAACCTTGGCGCCTGCTTGCGTAGCGCCGATGCGGCTGGCGTCCATGCCGTGATCGTGCCGCGAGATAAAGCGACCGGACTGACCTCGGTGGTGCGCAAGGTTGCTTGTGGCGCTGCTGAAGTCGTGCCGCTTATTCAGGTGACCAACCTAGCTCGTAGCTTGCGTGAGCTGCAGGATCGCGGGGTGTGGCTGGTCGGTACGGCGGGTGAGGCCGATCACGACCTCTATCAGGCCAAGTTGACTGGCCCGATGGCATTGGTGATGGGAGCAGAAGGTAAAGGGATGCGCCGCCTGACTCGCGAACATTGCGATGAACTGGTTAGCATTCCGATGGCGGGGGCGGTATCTAGCCTCAACGTCTCGGTGGCGACCGGTGTTTGCCTGTTCGAAGCTGTGCGTCAACGCCGCGGTTAATGCGGGTTGCCCGATAAACCGGCTTTGGTCGCAAGTGGGTCAAGAGTAAGAGCAGGGGGCCTAGTGCCTCCTCTTTTTTGTCTGGCTGCCAGCATAAAAGCAAGCTGATGCTGACAGGGTGAATGGATAAGGAGTGACTAATGCACTGGATCTTGAAATCCTGGTCCGAGCTGACGACTGACGAGTTGTATGAGTTGTTGGCACTACGGGCCGAGGTGTTCGTGGTAGAGCAGACCTGCCCCTTCCAGGATTTGGACGGGCGGGATCGCCGCGCGGGGGTTTGGCACCTGCTAGGTTATCAGGGTGAGCAGCTGGCCGCTTATGCCCGGATCATGGCCCCCGGTATCGGAGACGCTAGCGGTGTCGCCATCGGTCGGGTGGTGACCTCGCCTCAAGCGCGAGGGAGTGGCCTCGGCCATGCTTTGCTTGGTGAAGCGGTGCAGGCCTGCGAGGCGCACTGGCCAGGCCGCAGTATTTGGCTTGGCGCCCAAGCCCATCTGCAAGGCTTCTACGGTCAGCATGGCTTTGTGGCGGAAGGGGAAGGCTATATCGAAGACGATATTCCCCATATCGGGATGCGCAAAGTCTCCTAGGCCAAGGGGTGAAGTCACTTTGCGCAGAATAACCTTGCGCAGTGAGTGGCAGCCCAGTGCTATCGCACCATCCTCTTTGGGGAGTGCGAACGGTGGTGGTGAGATAAAAGATGCAAAACGGCCATCCCGAGGGATGGCCGGTTTATTATGGCCGGTAAAAAGATCGCTAACTGTTACTTCTTTTTCTTCTTTGCGGTCTTCTTTTTGCCATCTTTTGGCTTTTTCTTTTTCACTGGCACCCGGGCTTCTTTGTGCTTGGGGCGCAGTTCATCGATCACCCGGCGTTTGAGGCGCTCTTCGGTATAGCGTTCGATCTTGGCAACGATGGCCATGTCATGGGCTTCGACCAAGCTGATGGCGCAGCCGCGGTTACCGGCGCGGCCGGTGCGGCCGATCCGGTGCACATAGACATCGGTGCCATAGGGCATGTCATAGTTGATGACATGGCTGACGTTGGGTAGATCGATGCCGCGGGCAGCGACGTCGGTAGCGACCAGGAAGGGGACTTCACCGGCGTGGAACTTGCGGATCGACTCGACACGCTTGCTTTGCTCCATCTCGCCACGGATCCAGGCGCAGGGGATACCGGCCGCCTGCAACTGGCCAGAGAGCTCTGCCAGACGCTCACGGGTTCTGACGAAGACGATGGCTTTTTGGGTTTCCGGATCTTTGAGGATGTGGATCAGCAGGGCTAGTTTGTGGGCCGCGTCATCAGCCAGATGCACCCACTGGGTGATCGGGCGACGTTCGCTACGGGGCGGCTCGGCATGCAGCTCGACGGGATCCTTGAGGATCTCGTTGGCGAATCGCTCCAGACCTGCCCCTTCCAGGGTGGCGGAGAACAGCATGGTGTGTTTGCGGTAACGCGCCTCGGCCACGATGCGGTTCACATCCTTGATAAAGCCCATGTCCAGCATCCGGTCTGCTTCATCCAGTACCAGTACCTCGATATCGTGGCTCTCGAACTCCTCTTTCTCGATGTACTCGAGCAGACGACCCGGGGTGGCGACTACGATATCGGTGGTCTTGGTCAGGGCCGGCAGCTGCTCATCGTGGCTGACGCCGCCGATGATGGTCTCGATGCTGAGGTTGGTGTGCGCCGCCAGCGCCTTGGCGTGGGCGGTCACCTGCAGTGCCAGCTCGCGGGTCGGGGTCAGGATCAGCATGCGGCACGGGCCCGGCTTGCGGCGCGGGAAATCCAGCAGATGCTGGAGCGCCGGCAGCAGGAAGGAGGCGGTTTTGCCGGTACCGGTTGGAGCGGATGCCAGAATATCGCGGCCGTCCAGGGCTGGCTCCAGCACCATCTGCTGGATGGTGGTGGGGCGGGTGAATCCCATCTCGGCCAAAGCCCGATTGAGGGCGGGATGCAGGTCGAAATCATCAAAGGACTGGCTCATGGCAATACTCGGTCGTTAAGGAAACGGCAGATTATAGGCGATTATCTCGTCGGCTCCTATGGCGAGTGTGGCTTAGCCGCTATAATCGCCCACCATTTTCACTGATGACGGGGTCCATATGGCACGTAGTCGCGGTTTCACCTTCAAACAGTTCCATATCAACCACGATCGCTGCGCCATGAAGGTGGGCCCCGATGGCATCCTGCTGGGCGCTTGGGCACCGGTCGAACCGGCGCGCCGGGTGCTCGATATTGGTACCGGCAGTGGCCTGATCGCCCTGATGCTGGCTCAGCGCAGCAGATCTGACTGCCGCTTAGATGCAGTCGAGCTGGATATTAATGCGGCGAGCCAGGCGCGGGAGAATGCTACCGCGTCGCCTTGGGGCGAGCGGGTGACCATCGTCGAGAGTGCTATTCAGGATCATCAGGCTGCGCCCTACGATCTCATCGTCTCCAATCCCCCCTACTGTGTGGCAGGCCAGTCATTTAGCGATCCGGCACGGGCACTGGCCCGCCATACCGGGGGCCTCGACGGCCATGGGTTGTTGGCGGCTTGCCATCGCTTGTTAGCCCCGACGGGGCAGGTAGCGTTAGTGCTCCCCACCGCCATGGCCGATGAAATTTTATGCATCTCGGCAAATTATGATTTGCATGGCATTTGTTACGTAGCTGTTATCACTAGAGAGGGGAAAGAGGCAAATCGTGTTTTATTGCTACTTGGCAGAGGATTAAACAGGTGTGAGAGGGAGGAAATTGTGATCCATTCTGCTGATGGAGGCTATTCCGACAGATATATCCAACTGACTAGCCCCTTCTATTTGAAGATGTAAATTTCGTCTTGAACTATTTTCTCGCGCCATTATTCTGGTTCAGGATTGAGCCTATGCGCCAGACCAGCTAAAACCACTGGCTTTGGCGAAAAAACAATCTTGGCTCTTTTTTTATTCCCCTGAACACGCTCGGTCCGCGACCGATAAAAACTATAACAAGCAATCATTTACAGACAGACGAGGTTCAACTTGACGAAATCACTCACATTATCCGATGTACTCGGATTAGGGTTTATGACCTTCGCCTTCTACTTGGGTGCCGGTAATATCATTTTCCCGCCGTTGGCCGGTTACATGGCTGGTGAGCACCTATCCATGGCGATGTTCGGCTTTTTGGTGACTGCGGTCGGGCTACCTCTGATCACAATTCTTGCCGTCGCCAAGGCCGGTAATGGCTGGGCGGGCATGACCAAATTGCTGCCTGCTGGTGTCGCCACCGCGCTGGCTGTAGCCATTTATATCATTATTGGCCCGGCTTTTGCCGCACCTCGCACCGGTTTGGTTGCCTATGAGATGGGCCTCAAGCCCTTTATCGGCGATCTGGGGCAAGCTGGGTTGGCAGCCTATACCGTACTCTTCTTCGGACTGGCTATGCTGGTTGCCATGAATCGGGGTCGGCTGATGGATGCCATTGGCAAATATTTGACGCCAGTGCTGATGCTGTTGCTGTTGACCCTGGCAATCGGTGTGTTCGTGGCGCCACAAGGCACCATACCAAGCGCCACCGGGGATTATCAAAACGGTGCCTTCGTCAAAGGGATTTTGGAAGGCTACAACACCATGGATACCTTGGCGTCCTTGATGTTTGGCGCTTTGATCATCGATTTGCTGCGCCAGAAAGGGATCAATGATTACCAGAGTCAGTTCAAGTATCTGGCGATTGCTGGCCTTATCTCTGCGATTGGTTTGTGTGTGGTCTATGTTTCCCTTTTTCAGTTGGGTAACACTGCCGCCGGTGTCGCGACCGATGTCAGTAATGGTGGCGCCATCGTCAATGCGTACGTGCTGAGCCTGTTTGGTCAGCCAGGCCAACTGATCCTGGCGGCCATTATCACCCTGGCTTGCTTTACTACTGCAGTGGGGCTGATTTCTGCCTGTGCCGACTTCTTTCATAACCTGACCGGTATGAGCTACAAGAAGCTGGTGATCGTGTTGGGTGTTGCTTGCGCGGTAGTGGCCAATGTGGGTCTGAGCCAGTTGATCAGCCTCTCCATCCCGGTGTTGGTTGCTATCTATCCGGTGGCAGTGGCATTGGTGCTGGTCACCTTCCTGAAAGGCTATTTCGGTCACCCCCGCTTGGTGTTCCGTGCGGTGCTGGTGGTTGCCTTCCTGTTTGGTTGCCTGGATGGTCTGGGAGCTGCAGGCATGAAGATGGATGCGTTTGCTTTCCTGCCACTGTTTGACAAGGGTCTCGCCTGGCTGATGCCGACTCTGCTGGCCTGTGTGGTAGGCATGGTGGTGCGTCCGAGTGAGAAGCTCGCTGCCGAGGCGGCCTGATCCTGAGTCGATTCAATAGCAAAGAGGCCAGCAGATGCTGGCCTCTTTTTTTTCGGGGGGATTACCGTCGCACATGCTGACGAGTCAGATCCGCGGGCCTGTCGGCTTGGGTTTACCATCCAGACCGTACCAGTGGCTGCTGATACGTCCGACATGCCACTCAAGAGTGCCCCAGGGCTGCTTGGCCTGCCAGCGGGGGAAGTTGATCAGAACCCGGTTATCCTCGTACTTGTAAAGAGAGGTGCTGATCTGAATATCTGACAGGATCAGCAACAGGGCCCAGCAGATGAAAATCCATTTCAATGTTTTCCACATAAGCGTTACTCGAAGCAAATTTCGATAGTAGCACGGCCGTAGTCTGACTCAAATGGCATCATTATTTTTGCGCCATCAGCTCGATGGGTGATGGCGTGATTGGGGCCAGAGACGATGATGGGGGTGGCCATATCAAATTCGTAGCCCTTCTCTCCCAGCATTCGCTTGGCTCCTCCGGTCACCATATTGGTGATTTCACCCACCATGTCGGTCACTTCTTCGTTGATGGTAGCTGGCGCCTCCCCCAGCATGCGGCGCATGATTTCCAGCGCTAGCCCTTTCTCAAAGCTGATGGAGAGGGAGCCGCGAGTCTGTGGACCGACCATACCGATCAGGCCGGAGACATCACCGCGCGCCAGTTCGTCCATCTTGCGTTTTGGTTTGCCTGGTGTGAGTTCCAGTTGCGCCATGGTAGAGACCACGTTGAGCAGAGATAGCAAGAATGGATTGACAAAATCAGCCTTCATGATGACTTCCTACAGTAGAGGTACAGCGAGCACATTGGCCATGTGCTTCTATCGTTTTATTGGTAATGGTAAAACCATGCAGGTGGGCCTGCTCGGAAAACGCGTTGTCGATGGCGGGATCATGCAGCTCCACAACCTCCCCGCATCTGTTACAGATCAGCAGCTGCATCGGATGTGCATGGTCAAAATGACAGCAGAAGATAAATGCGTTGAGCGATTCTACCTTGTGAGCAAAGCCTTGCTCGAGTAAAAAATCGAGTGCCCGATAGACAGTGGGCGGCTTGGCATTCACCTCGGTTTGTTGCAACTGGGCCAACAGGTCATAGGCGCTGATGGCATTGCCATGAGCAGCCAGTAGCTGAAAAACCTGACGTCGGGTCGGGGTAAAGCGGATACCTCGCTGGATGCACAGGCGCTCGGCTCGCAGTAAAAGTTGATCTTGATTCATGGTGGCGCAGATACCCTTTTTATTAACCGGATATTATCACAGGGACTCCCGTGGCGCGGTGACAAAATTCATTTTCTGGGCTAGCTGCAGCTTGTGGTAAAATTCGCCTCCTTTTTTAGCCAACCCGGATGATTTTTATGCAGGCGCAGCGTTTTTCCATCGCCCCCATGCTGGACTGGACTGATCGGCATTGCCGTTACTTTCATCGTTTGATGAGCCGCCAGACCTTGCTCTATACCGAAATGGTGACCACCGGTGCCATCATCCACGGCAAAGGCGATTATCTGGGTTACAGCGAGCAGGAGCACCCCATCTCCCTGCAGTTGGGTGGCAGCAATCCGGCAGATCTGGCCCGCTGCGCCAAGTTGGCACAGGAGCGGGGCTATGACGAGATCAACCTCAACGTCGGTTGTCCCTCTGATCGGGTCCAAAATGGCCGTTTTGGCGCTTGCCTGATGGGCGAGCCCGCGCTGGTGGCGGATTGCGTCAAGGCGATGCGTGATGTGGTCGCCATCCCGGTGACGGTCAAGACCCGTATTGGGATCGATGAACAGGACTCCTATGAGTTTTTGCAGGCCTTTATCGAACAGGTGCGCGATGCCGGTTGCGATACCTTTATTGTCCATGCCCGCAAGGCGTGGCTGAGCGGCCTGAGCCCGCGGGAGAACCGTGAGATCCCCCCCCTTGATTACTCTCGTGTTTATCGGGTCAAGCAGGATTACCCCGAGTTGACCATCGCCCTCAACGGCGGCGTTACCTCGATGGAGCAGACTCTCGAGCATCTGCAGCATGTAGATGGTGTGATGATGGGGCGTGAGGCCTATCAGAATCCCTACCTGTTGGCGCAAGTGGATAGCCAGGTATTCGGACTGGCGGGCGAGATCCCCAGCCGCCATGAGGTCGTGCGAATGATGTTGCCCTACATCGAGCAGGAGCTGGCGAAGGGCAATTACCTTTCCCATATGACTCGCCACATCTTGGGCCTGTTCCAGAACATGCAGGGGGCCCGTGCCTGGCGTCGTCACCTTAGCGAGAACGCCTGTAAACCGGGCGCGGGTATTCAAGTGGTGCTTGATGCCATGGCCAAGGTGCCGGAGTTTGCCAGCCCAGAACCCCAGTTAAGCGGGGCAGATTAATAACGGGTTGTTATCACGCACCCGGGTAGCGAAATCAAGAGGGCTAGTTTGTAAAAACTGGCCTTTTTTATTCGGTGGTGCAGGCTCTGGTCTGCCCACCAAAGTGGGCCGTAGGGGGCGAATATGTTGGCGATTGTGTGACCGCGGGAGAAAACCTGACCAGAAATGATCGCCGGCAGGGGTGAATTCATGGTATCCCCTTAAGTGGTATGACCGCTGGGGTTCGGTGCTCACTTCTGTAAGAGGAGGAGGTGCTGTCGGTGTCTTTGCAGTTCAATATGGCGAGGAGTATCAAACGATGAAAGCATGGTTATTGCTGGCCTGGGTGTTGAGCCAAGGCGCCTGGGCGCTGGCGCCGTGCCAGAGCGACACGGCGGTCGGTAATTGGTGCGAGATCGGCATCGATGCGCTGCATCCCACTCAGGGGGGGGTTGGCCAAATTCAGGTCGATGAAACGCAAGCCATGTTGGCGGGCAGGAGCGCAAAGCAGCTCGACAAGCTAATGAAAAAGAAAGAGATCCCAGTAGTGATTGCACCGGATGGTGGCTACTGGCTGGTGGATCGGCACCATCTCACCAAGGCGCTGTGGCAACAGGGGGTTACCGCGGCGCGGGTCAAGGTGATCGGCCGCCTGCAGGATAAAGATAATTTCTGGAGCCAGATGCAAAACAACCACTGGGCCTGGCTCAAGGATGAGCAGGGGCAGCCGCTGACCCCGGAGCGGTTGCCGACCAGCATCGACACGCTGCCTGATTACCCCTACCGCACCCTGGCCGGGTTGTTGCAGGATGCGGGCTACTTCAGCAAGAACCAGCAGGTCTATTTCGTCGAGTTTGCCTGGGCCAGCTGGCTTGGCAAGCAGATGCAGTGGATGCCGGTGGACAGCGCCAATCTGGCGGCCCGGCTGCAACAGGCCAAACGACTTGCCTGCGGCAGCGATGCCAGTGATCTGCCCGGTTATCCCGGTAAGCAGTGCAGCCTTAATCAGTCAAAAACGGCGCAGTGACCGGATGAGCGATGACGGCATCCAAAACATGCCGAAGATGACAGAGGGCGACCCAGTGGTCGCCCTTCTGCTGTCAGCTTGTTACTGCTG
The DNA here is from genome assembly GCA_051651505.1 of Aeromonas sp. Taxonomy (GTDB): domain Bacteria; phylum Pseudomonadota; class Gammaproteobacteria; order Enterobacterales; family Aeromonadaceae; genus Aeromonas. Next base: position 2,853 of record JBOFSK010000183.1, on the reverse strand, counting down.
GCTAGTGGTGGTCACTCATGGCGCTCCGCCCAGCGGGCAGCCGCCTGTTCAAGCAGGGCGACTTCACCCTGCTGGATCAGCGGCAGCAGGGCGTTGATCTGTTCATCTGGCCAATCCCACCAGGCGAGGGTCTGCAGCCGGGCAATCTCCTCCTCACCAAAGCGCATCCGCACCACCCTGGCCGGGGTGCCCGCCACCACGGCATAGGGCGGCACATCCTGATTGACCAGTGAGCGGGCGGCGATGATAGCACCGTCGCCGATGGTGACACCGGGCATGATCATCGCCTCCATGCCGATCCAGACATCGTTGCCGATGCGGGTATCGCCAGCGGGGCGGTAGCTGCGCTTGAGCGCCGCCAGATCGGCGAACGGATAGGTGCTGATGAAGGCAGTGTTGTGGGTGTGGTTGCCCCCCATGATGATCTTCACCCCCGCGGCGATTTGCGCGTAATCGCCGATATGGAGCTGGTCGATATGCCAGAGTGGCTCCCAGCCGTTGTCCGGGCTGCGGCTAAAGGGATCGCCATGGAGGTAGCGCACCGCCACCTCTTCGAAGGGGCCATCCCAAGCGCCCGAATAGTAGCTGTGCTGCCCCTTGAGATGGATATTGGGATTGGTGACAGTCAGGTGCAGATACTCTACTTGTGACCAGTGCTGGCTGCTTTTCATGTTGTACTCCTGTGCGGGATAGGGCAGGAGAGCGGGGGGAATTGCGCATCACTAAGGAGGTCCGCCCGCCGTCGAACCGGACTCTTGCGCCGGTGTTGCAATGTCTTATCGGCAGCTCAGCTCCGCCGTTTTAGCCTCTGGGCGATGCGCAGCTGCGCCTCTTCCCCTTGCAGGGCCTGGGCGAAGGCCCGAGCTTCCAGATCGATGACAAAATGCACCGCCTGTTTGAGCTCTTGTTTCAGTAGCGCCTTGCTCTTTTGCAGCGCCTTGGGCGGTTTGGCGGCCAGTTTCAGCCCCTGCTCGCGGGCGAAGGGGAGCAACCCATCGGCGGCCACTACCTTATTGGCCAGCCCGAGTCGCAGCGCCTCCTCAGCATCGATGGCTTCGGCCAGCAGCAACAGCTCGGCCGCCTTGAGGTGGCCCACTAGGCGCGGCAGCAGCAGGCTGGAGGCAAACTCCGGCACCAGCCCCAGCTCGACAAAGGGGAGCTGCAAGCGGGCGTTATCCCCCAGATAGACCAGATCACAGTGCAGCAGTATGGTGGTGCCGATCCCCACCGCTGGGCCCGCAACGGCGGCGATCACTGGTTTGGGGAAATCCGCCAGGGTGTGGAGGAACTGCAGGATGGGGTCGTCGGGCTCCAGCGAGCTCTTGCCCATAAAGTCGGCCAGATCATTGCCCGCGGTGAAGCAGTCGCGCTGCCCCTGCAATAACAAGACATGCACCTTGTCATCGGCCGCCGCCTCTCGCAGCGCCGCCACCAGTTGCTCATAGAGCTCGGTGTTAAGGGCGTTGCGCTTGTCGGGGCGATTGAAGGTCAGGGTGAGCAAGCCATCCTGCTGTTCAGCGATAAGAATGGGGGCCATGTCTAACTCCGTGTGATTGAACGGTGCACCAAAGGTTACTGTTGGGGTAATCTTGCCGACGTTAAACATCATCATAAAAGGATTTCAACCATGTTTAAACGTGCGTTTTACTCTCTGCTGGTGCTAGGTATGACGGCGCCAGCGCTGGCCAAGGTAGCGGCTGTCGATGGCTATGTGCGGCTGTTGCCGCCGGGTTCCCCCAACACCGCCGCCTTTATGGTGCTCAAGAACGATGCCGACCAGCCGGTCAAGCTGGTGGCGGCGGCCTCTGCGGCGGCTGGTCGTGCCGAGCTGCACACACACCTGCACGAAAATGGCGTGATGAAGATGCGTCAGGTCGAGAGTATCGAGATCCCAGCCAAGGGTGAAGCTGTGCTCAAGCCGGGTAGCCTGCACATCATGTTATTCGAGGTAGGCACGCTTTCCGAGCAGACCCCCATGCCGCTGACACTGACCATGGCGGATGGCCAGCAGTTGGATCTCCTCTTGCCAGTGAAGCCGATTGCGCCGATGGCGGGTATGAAACACTGACATGAGTCGTCGCTTGTTGAGTCTTGGTGCTGGGTATTTTGCGACAGCCGAGTAAAATAGCGTTCTTTGCCATGTATACAAGAGGAAGTAACGCAATGAAAAAAACGCTGATGGCCGGTGTGGTGTTGGCTCTGTGCAGCCAAGGTGCCATGGCTGCTGATGACTGGCGTGTAGCCGCCGGTGTTGATGTATGGGCAGCCCAGGGCAGCGGTCAGGCTTACGGCCATAGCGCCGATGGCAGCTATGACGACAACTACAACTGGAACGGCTATCTGCAACTGGAGCACGGTATTATCCTGCTGCCGAACGCCAAGTTTGAAATCTCCGATTTCAGCACCTCTGGTGGCGCTTTCAAAAATGAACTGACCGCCTACGATCTGAGCCTCTACTACCGCCTGTTTAACAACGATCTGTTCAAGATTGATCTGGGTCTGACCGGTCGTCACTACGATGGCGAGTTGGTCACCCTGGGGCGTCAGGGATATGACGAAGATACCCTGATGGCTTATGTCGGCAGTGAAGTGAAGATCCCGGGCACCGGTATCGCGGCGTTTGGTGATTTGCGCACTCATGATGCAGATAACTATGACTATCGACTGGGTGGCTCCTACCACTTCTCTTCCATCCCGGTCAAAATTCGTGCCGGCTGGCGTGAAGCCAAGGTCGATGTGGCCAATATCAATCAGTCCATCGACGGCTGGTTCATGGGCGGCGAATTCACCTTCTAATCTGCTTGTCATCCGGTTGCGATCGACAGAGAAAGCAGAAACAAAAAGCGCGCCAAA